>JAAYFX010000066.1 GCA_012728025.1 Clostridiales bacterium | reverse complement strand
CCAACGGGAACTGTTATGGGGCTGCCTGTGTCTATGGCTTCCATTCCCCTTTTTAGTCCATCTGTGGGATGCATGGAAATACAGCGCACGGTGTTGTCACCTAAATGCTGCATTACCTCCAGCACAACGATTTCTTCGCCGTTTGGTATTTCTATCGCATTGTATAATGCAGGCAAGCCGCTTTCAAACCGGAGGTCAAGCACCGCGCCTATTATTTGCACAATCCTGCCTGTGTTTTTATAGGTCATATAATTCCACCTTTATTTCAATATGTTGGCGCCGCTGACAATTTCGTTAAGCTCCTGAGTAATGGCTGCCTGACGTTTTCGGTTATACATACTGTTCAAATCGTCAATTATCTCCGAGGCATTTTTACTGGCCGACTCCATGTTAATCATACGTGCGGCATGCTCGCAGGCCAAAGATTCCGAAAAGAGCGCAAAAAAGAGGGTGTGCAGATACAAGGGCATGATATGGTTTAAAAAGGTATCCGCATCCGGCTCGTATTTTTTTGCAGAGTCGGTTTTCCCATATTCCGCCCCCCGAGAAATAGGCAAAACCTTCTCCACACGGGGCACATAGTTTAGGGTTGACTCAAAATGAGTGTAGGCTACGAACACCTCGTCAATCTCGCCTTTAAGATACAAGGATGTGATAAATTCGCTCAAGCGTCCCGAGCCTTCATATATCTGAGCCTCGGATACGTCTGTAATCCTTCGGAGAATGTTTTTATCACGCCGCTTGAAATACTCGCTGCCCTTAGCGCCAATAACAAGTATCTGCTCGTTTTTGCCTTGATTCATATGCTCAAGAGCGGCCTTTGCGATATTAACGTTATATCCGCCGCAAAGTCCCTTATCACTTGTTACAACTATATAGGCAGAGTTTTTAACTTCCCTTTGCTCCGTAAAGGCATTTCTGCCGATGCTCTCATAATTTGATAGGTCATCGATAAGGCTTTGTAGTTCGTGGCTTAAAGGGCGAACCCCTTCCAGCCTAAGCCTTGCCTTTTGAAGCTTTGTAACCGAAACCATGTCCATGGCCTTCATGATTTGCTTTGTGGTGCTAACGTTGGCTATTCGGTGCTTGATGTCTTTGATTGAAGACATGAGCCACCTCCCTGAGCATAACCATGAAGCTCTTTAAACTCTTTTATAGCATCCTTGATTTTTTCCTCAAGCTCTAAAGGCAGCTTTCCGGTTTCCCGCAATTCTTCTATAATAAAGGGTTTGTCCCTATCAATAAAAGCTAAAAACTCCCTTTGAAATTCCCGCACCCTTGAGCAGTCCACATCCATAAGATGCCTGTTTATAAGAGCGTATAAAATAAGCACCTGTTTTTCCACAGACATGGGCTTATACTGGGGCTGCTTTAAAATTTCCATAATGCGCTGACCCTGTCCAAGCCGCTCTAGTGTGTCTCGGCTAAGGTCGGAGCCAAACTGGGCAAAGGCCGCAAGCTCCCTATACTGGGCAAACTCAATGCGCAAGGGGCCGGCAAGCTTTTTCATTGCGTCAATCTGGGCAGAGCCTCCCACTCGTGAGACTGAAAAGCCGGGGTTTATTGCAGGGCGGACGCCGTCGTTAAACAGCTCCGCTTCAAGATAAATCTGCCCGTCGGTTATGGAAATTACGTTTGTGGGAATATATGCTGATATATCCCCCTCCTGAGTTTCAACAATGGGCAGGGCGGTTAAAGAGCCTCCGCCGTGTTCCTCGCTCATGCAGGCTGCCCTTTCCAAAAGTCTGGAGTGGAGATAAAAAACGTCTCCGGGGAATGCCTCCCGTCCGGGGGGGCGGCGCAGAAGAAGGCTTAATGCCCTGTATGCAACAGCATGCTTTGAAAGGTCGTCATAAACCACAAGCACATCCTTGCCCTCGGCCATCCATTCCTCACCTATGCTGCAGCCGGAATAGGGGGCTAGGTATTGCAAGGGGGCAGAATCGCTGGCTGTTGCCACAACAACCGTTGTGTATTCCATTGCGCCAGTTTCTTCAAAGGTTTTAATAATACGGGCAACCGTTGATGCCTTTTGCCCTATGGCAACATAGACACAAAGTACGTCTTTACCCTTTTGGTTGATGATGGTATCAATGCAAATTGCCGTTTTTCCCGTTTGACGGTCACCAATAACAAGCTCTCTTTGCCCCCGACCAATGGGAACCATGGCGTCAATTGCCTTGATGCCGGTCTGCAAAGGTACGTTAACCTCCCGACGCATGATAACGCTTGGAGCGGGGCTTTCCACATCCCTGTATTTTGAGGCAACAATGGCGCCCTTATCGTCAATGGGTTGCCCTAGGGCATTTACCACACGGCCTATAAGAGCATCCCCCACAGGAACCTGAGCCATTTCCCCTGTAAGCTTCACAGGGTCACCTTCTTTTATGCCGGAATCCGGCCCCATGATTACAGCACCTATACTGTCTTCATCAAGGTTTAAGGCCATGCCGTAAACCTCGTTGGGAAACTCCAAAAGTTCACCGCTCATGGCACCATGAAGTCCGTAAACACGGGCAATGCCGTCGCCTACCTGTATGACAGTACCCGCCTCGGAAACGTCAAGCTTGGATGAAAACGCCTTAATCTGCTGTTTTATAACCATGCTTATCTCATCTGGCTTTACAATCATTCGGCACCCCCTCTTTTTAATCTGTCTTTCATGTTGTTTAACTGGGTTCTCACTGTGCGGTCAATAAGCCGCCCTTCCACATGGATGTAAAATCCGCCTATTAAAGCAGGGTCTACCTGAGCTTCTATTTCCACCTGCTTATCAAGCTTTTGCGATAGCAATTTGCCAATGTCGGAAAGCTGCTTTTGACTTAAAGCCGTTGCGGAAACAACGCTTGCCGTCACCTTCCCGCTGTGCAAGCTTAGCATATCGATAAAAGAGGCAAGAGCCGGAGCAATGGTCTGCTCACGACTTTTGTCCACAGCCAGATATAAAAACCCCATTAAATCATCTGATATTTTACCTGCAAAAAGTTTTTGTAAAAATTCGTATTTTTCCTCATTGGTAATATGAGGATGGGCCAAAAACTCCTCACATCCGTCAACTTCCAAGGCTCTTTGCACCAAAAGTGCTTGCTCCATGTGCTTTTCCGGCCTTCCGCTTTCCATAGATAAGTCAAACAAAGCGGAGGCATAGCGGTCTTTTAGCTGAGCCATCTTGCTTCCTCCAATTGGGCCATTGTTTCATCAAAAAGCCTGTCCTGAGTTTCAGCATCGATGGAATGTTCTACAAACTTTCCCGCCATAAGGGAGGATAGTTCGATGATGTAAAGCCTTGTTTCCTCTTTAAGACGTTCTCTTTCAGCGATAACGCCCTCCTGAGTATGGCGTCTTATGGTTGCCGCCTCATGTCTGGCCTCATCCACGATATTCCTACTTCTTTCAGAGGCAGTTTTTCTGGCAGATTCCAAAATCTTTATGCGCTCCACGTCAATCTCTGCAAGTCTTTTTTCATATTCGGCTTTAAGGCTTTCTGCCTCTGCCATTTTTTCTCGGGCATCGTCAAGCTGCCCGCTTATTCTATCGCTGCGTTTAGCCATAAATTCCTTAACAGGTTCATATAAAATAAATCCGAGGACAGCAGATAGAACAAGGACGTTAAACAGCATTATTCCAATGCTTATAAGGGTTTGCAGGTCCAGCCCGAATACACGCCCCTCAGGCACAAGAGCTGATAAAAGCGCAATTTCAAAGTTCAAATTGAGAGGCCCCCCTTCTTAAGAATTTGCCGTAAACGGGAGCTTTACGGCCGACTGTTTTACCTTTGGTGTAAGCGGGAGCTTGCCCCGCCGGAATAATCAAAGCCTTATCCGGCCATCTGCTGGATATAGATACTGACCAAAGGATTTGCAAAAAGCATGATAATTGCAATAAGAAGTCCGTATATACCAGATGTTTCTCCCATGGCAAGTCCAATAAACATGGCGCTTCTGATTGAGTCGGAAGCCTCTGGCTGGCGGGCCATGGACTCAATGGCCGTTGATGCAACCTTGCCCTGTCCAAGGGTTGTCAGAATGCCGTTTAAAGATGCTAAAGCTGCGGCGATATGGGCAATGGCAATGATAAAAGCTAAGGGGTCCTGCATAAAAAATTCCTCCAATAAGTGATTTTTATAATTTTATAAGTTGCCTGTTTATAAGCTGCGCTATTCGGCGGCGCCCCTTATAAACATAATGCTCAGAACACCGAAAATATAGGTTTGTATAGCACCCATTAAAAGGTCAAAGTAACCATGGAGCACAGCGGGAATTCCAAGTTGTAAAACCAAGGGTACCAAAGAATAATAAAGGGTCATTAGTATGAGTCCCGCCAGCACGTTGCCAAAAAGACGGAAGCTGAGGGAAATCGGTGTGGCCAGCTCCCCTATAAAGTTTAGGGGAAAGAATATGGGATGCGGCTCAAAAAAGCCTTTTAAATATTCTGTTTTGCGATACTTCACACCCATGGAATGTATTAAAATGAAGGTTGCAAAAGCAAGGGCAAAAGTGGTTGCCCAGTCTGCCGTTGGCGGTCTAAGGCCAAATACACCGCTGATGCTAGAGCTGAAAATAAACACAAAGACCGTAAAAAACCATTTCCCTAAGGGCATAAGCTTTTCCCCTCCGGAGTTTTTTACGAAGTTGTCGAATGTCTCTACAACAGCTTCCACAGCGTTTTGGAAGCCTTTGGGTATTTCTTTAAAGCTTTTCAGTTTTATTCGGACAAAAATCGCAAGAGCTGAAAGCAACAGCATGATAATCCATGTGTTTACTATTGTGCGGGTAATCCAAATTTCTACTCCTGCTATTTCCAGAACCCAAAGGTTATCAATATTAAAATCCAAGTGAAAATCACCCCCTGTTTGCCAGCCCTAAAAAGCTGCCCTCAGTTTTTTTCGGAAAACTTTTCGGTAAGCCTTAAAACATATAAGGATAGCTGAAAAGAGAACACGCCTGCCACAGCCCCCCAAAGGCTGATTGCGGGAACAAGAGCGGCTGCCACCAACACAGCGGCGCTTAGGAAAAACCGAAGCAAATGTTGGAGCTTTACATAGTTATCGGCAGTGCTTTGCTCAAGACCGAGAGCCTTGTCCACAGTCTTATCAAGTAGTATAACCTTATATGAGCTTAGAGCACCGCCAAGCAGGCAACCATATATGAAAGGCAGACAAGCCAAGCTGCGGTAATAGATTGCAGAGGCGGCCATGAAAATCAGCATTAAAACGCAGATTATTAAAATCATCTTTTTGGCAAGCTGTGTCGGTTTCATAAGTCACCCTTCAAGTTTATAGTTATTTTTTTTGTCCCAAATCAAGGAGAGTTTTAAAGGCAGCCCCTGCCCCCAGCAAAGAAAAAAGCAGCAGGAGCCATGGCGAAGTGCCAAGAAGATTATCTAAAAATCTTCCCAAAAACACTCCGATTAGCACGCACGCTGCCATCGTTATCCCGATTTGCGAGAAGAAGGATAACGCACGAAAAAATTCTTTACTTGGTTTTTTATTATCTTCCTGTTGATTTTTCAGACTGTATAACCTCTTTCAGTCAAAAGAATATGACATATATAATAAAATGAGGCACAAATGAATGATAATATTATCTGCATCCTATCTTGGAAGTTTTGAATAAGCCAAAGCTTATTTAAACTCCGCAATAGTCGTAATGTCTTTTAAGAAGTTTTCTAAGTTTTCTTCATTAATTTAATACATATTAACACAAGTCTTATGAAATCTCTACTATATTCACGATTTTTTAATTTATAAAATTTTTGTTAATTTTTGTTTTAAATAGACGGGTGGATTGGTAAATAAGCAGGCTTTCTCAAAGAGCATAGCAAGGCTGATGTGTTTTCCAAAGGCTTGTGTTATACTTTATGCAAATAAATATAGTTTGGGGTGAGATAAAATGGCATATTACACCTATATTCTCCGCTGTGAGGGCGGCAGCCTTTACACTGGAATAACAACAAATCTTTCCCGCCGCTTTTGCGAGCATCAGGGTAAAGGCGGTAAAGGCGCAAAATATACAGCCTTGCGCCGCCCTCTGGGTTATGAAGCGGCTTGGCAGTCTAAAGGAAGGTCGGAGGCATCTAAGCTGGAGTATCGGCTTAAGGCACTTAGCAAACCTGAAAAGGAGCGTCTCATTATAGGTGATATGCCAAAAGAGCCTTACCTTTCCGACTATACCCGAATTAATATAAGTTATAATGGAGGAATTATCATGCTTTTCATTTGCTATAACAGATGCACAACCTGCCGAAAGGCAAAAGCTTTTCTGGACGATAAAGGCATAAAATACGACTTTCGGGATATTAAAACTGAAAACCCCAGTGAAGCCGAGCTTCGGGACTGGCATGAAAAAAGCGGACTGCCCTTAAAGCGCTTTTTTAACACCAGCGGCCAGCAATACAGGGCCTTGGGGCTATCAAAAAAACTTTCTGATATGACGGAGGACGAGCAGTTTAAGCTTCTTTCCACCGATGGTATGCTTGTGAAACGTCCGATTTTGGTAGGCGGCGATTTTGTGCTTTTGAGCTTTAAAGAGGAAGAGTGGGAAGAAAAACTCTAGCCCCCTACCCTTTATGGATTGATACCTTGTTTTTATAAATAAAGCTAAGCTCTAAATATAATAGAGCTTAGCTTTATTTATATTGGCACTATTTTGATGATTGTATAAAACTTTCCTTAACCAGCAAGACCTGAGCCTAGGCTTACCTTGGCTTCCACATCCACATCTGTACTATTATAATCCCACCTTTTTCTGGAATAAAAAAGACTGCACATGATGTCTAAATTTGTTGAAATATGCCATTATAAGTGATATACTGAAAGTAAGTATACTTTTTTAAAGTAAGTCGCTACCAATCTAAATAATTTTATAAGCCAAGCAAAATACGATTAACAATATTAAGAGGAAAGATGGTGAGGACATAAATTACCTGTAAAGTCAAGTATAATCTAGAAGGTTTACAAGCCTTCTGGGGGCAGTCACCCAAAGCTAGGGGCGCTGGTGAAGAGGAGCCGCAGCTTCAGTGGATTAACAATTTATAGTTATAAACTCCACGCAACGCAAAACACAGACAGACCTTGTATTTGCCAATGTTGCTTCACATTCCAGATTTTCAGATTTAAATAATTCCACTCTGCTATCCAAAATTCCTATAACCGGTTTGCTGAATGGAAGCAAGGTTAAATACAAAGAAATCGCATGGCATTTTTCATAGTTCAGGTCTTTATTTTTAAAAACAGAAGAATAGTAACACAAAGGATATGTATTGAGAAGGATTAAGGAGATGAGCGTATGAAATCAATTAAATGGAAGCTCTTGCTTGCTTTTACAGCTCTTGTTTTGGTCTTAACTGTGGGGCTTGGTGTGCTTTCCTATATTACCGTTACAAATAACGTAACTGAGGATGCCTATCGGGATATAATGGAAATGGCCAATCAGGAGGCTAAGTATGTTCAGGCAAGGATAAACTGGCAGCTTGGATATATAAGTTCTTTGGCGCAAAACCCCATATTGATTGATGAGGAATTAAGCTTTGCTGAAAAAGTAAGTTTTTTTGAAGCAGAGGCAAAACGTGCAGGCTATCTTGCAATTGCTTTTGCGGATAAAAACGGTGATGCTACCGTTTTTAATTCAGCCCGAGAGACAACCAATATAGCTAGTCGTGAATATTTCCAAACCGCCCTAAATGGCGAAGCTGCCGTTTCCGACTTGCTGATTAGCAGTGCCACAGGAGAGCTGGTTTTAATCTTCGCTTCCCCTGTTTATGAGAACGGGAAAATCGTTGGCGTTGTCTATGGCAGGAGAGACGGGCGGGCCCTAAGTGATATTATAAGCAATGTGAATTACAGAAACACCGGCTATGCTTATATGGTAAACAATCAGGGCGTAACCGTTGCCCATAAAAATACCGACTTGGTTTTGGCACAAGATAACGATATTGAAAACATGAAAACTGACGAGTCTCTGCGCCCATTGGGAGAGCTTACTCAAAAGATGATTACCCGAACAGCCGGCAGCGGCTCTTATACTTATGAGGGAGTGGAAAAGCTAGTTGGCTTTGCTCGCATTGAGGGAACGCAGTGGATTGTTGCCTTTGGCGTTACAAAAGATGAAGTTCTTGAGGAATCCCGTGCCTTGGGCGTAAAGATGATAATATTTGTCGTCATTGCCTGTGTCATAGGCATAGTAGTAACTCTTTTCGTCAGCTCCGGCATTGCAAAGTTGATTAAAAGGGTAACAGTAGCGGCACAGGAGATTGCGGCAGGCAAATTCGATGTTACCTTGACGGTAAATTCCAAGGATGAGGTTGGCCAGCTTGCTCAGGCTTTTAACGAAACTCTGCATCGCCTTACAAACTATCAAGAATATATCGATGAAATTGCGGAAACCTTGGAGCATATTTCAGATGGAGATTTGACTGTTGAGCTTCAAAAGGAATATTCCGGACTTTTTGCAAAGCTTAAGGTTGCCATGGAGGGCACTTTAGGCAATCTTAACTCAACCTTACTTCAGATTGACTCTGCTGCCGCTCAGGTATTTTCAGGCTCCGACCAAGTGGCGGCAGGTGCCCAGTCTCTTAGTCAGGGTGCCACTGAGCAGGCAAGCTCTGTGGAAGAGCTTTCTGCCGCTATGGAGGAAATCTCTGAACAAACCAAGCAGAACGCAGACAGCGCAAATCAGGCAAGCAGCTTGGTGGAAACCACAAAATCCAATGCGGAGCAGGGCAACCGGCGCATGGATGATATGCTGGGAGCCATGCAGGAGATTAACGATGCCTCTGCAAACATCTCCAAGGTAATCAAGGTTATCGAGGATATAGCCTTCCAGACAAATATCTTGGCCCTCAATGCCGCTGTTGAGGCAGCTCGAGCAGGAGAAGCCGGCAAGGGTTTTGCAGTCGTGGCAGAGGAAGTTCGGAACCTTGCGGCACGTTCGGCAGATGCCGCTAAGGAAACCACCGAGATGATAGAAGGCTCAATTGAAAAGACGGAAAACGGCACGAAGATTGCAGATGAAACGGCCCAATCTTTAAAGCAAATCGTGGAGGATATTGAGCAAATATCTGATTTAATCTACGGTATTGCGGCTGCGTCTAACGAACAAGCCTCCGGCATAGAGCAGATAAATCAGGGAATTGCTCAAGTATCTCAGGTTGTACAGCTAAACGCTGCAACCTCGGAGGAAAGTGCGGCCACCAGTGAGGAGATGAGCAGTCAGGCCCAACTTCTGAAAGAAATGATTGCAGGCTTCAAACTGCGGACTTAATGCAGATGGAATAAGCAAGGGTGCCATCTTTGAAAGACATTGGAAAATCATAATGGTAAATACTTAATAACATCCCCTTCTTTTAAGAAAAGATAAGGATTAATTAATACGGTGGCTCGGGTTTGAAAATCCAATCCGAGCCACCGTATTTAATATGTCTTTTATTGCAAATGTAATAACTATTCAAAACGCCAGCTAAAACAGAGACTTATATGGCTAGTCATAAATTGGTAATTCATTTTCCCCGCAGCTCTCAGTCTCTTTAAGCTCTGCAAACTTAGCTGTCATTGTGGGATTTCCCCGTGCCAGTCTTTTTATGGTTAAATCCTCAGCTTTATTATTGGCAAGTCGCAAATTATCCTCTGACCTGAAAAGGTTCTCTTTAATCTTTTCAAGACTTTTAATGGTTTTATCAATCTCCTCGATTGCCGCCTTAAACCTGCGACTGGCCAACTCGTAATTTCGAGCAAAACCTTTTTTAAATATTTCGATATTCTCTTCAAAGTTTGTAATGTCTATATTTTGATTGCGCATCAGTTCAAGCTCTGATTTGTATTTCAGCGAGTTCATGGCGGCATTTCGCAAAACAGTAATCATCGGGATAAAAAACTGCGGCCTTATTACATACATCTTTGGAAAGCGGTGGGAAACATCCACAATGCCGGAATTATATAGCTCATTGTCCGGCTCAAGCAGGGATACCAGCACAGCATATTCACATTCTTTTTCCCTGCGGTCCCTATCAAGCTCCTTGAAGAAATCTTCATTCTTTTTCTTGGTAGCTGTTCCGTCTTCCTCATTTTTCATTTCAAACATAATGGAAATTATTTCGTTGCCCTCACCATCAGACTCACGATAGATATAATCTCCCTTGCTTCCCGTTCGGGCATCGTTATCTTTTTCAAAGTATGCCATGGGGAAAGCCGTAGCTCGGATTTGATTAAACTGCACCTCACAGTGTTGCTCCAGAGTTTCGCCAACCATCTTGGTGGAAAGCTTGGCTTTCATATCTTTATAGTAGGCAATTATCTCGTCCTTGGATTTAAGTTCGGCAAGATGCTTTTCTTTAAGACTAACTTCAAGAAGCTTTTGCTCGGATTCCTTGGATTTAAGTTCACTAACCAGTGTATCCCTTTCCTTTTCAATTTTAGTAACCGCTTCAGAGACAGCCAGCTGTTTTTCAAGTTCTTTGGCCTTAAGCTCGCCTGCCAGAGCGTCCCGTTCTTTTTCAACTTTTGCAACCGCTTCTGTTACAGCAAGTATTTTGTCTGTTCCAAATGCCTCAATTTTTGCCTTAAGTTCTGCAATCTCCGCATCTTTTTTTGAAGCCTCATCTTGTAAAGCCGTTTTTGTGTTAGCCTCAGCCAGTTTAATCGCATTTTCTTTATCCTGTTTCATCAGCGATTCACGGTTTTGCAATTCTTTTTCAAATTCATGGTCACGCACCTGTTTTACGATACTCTCAAAGCCCGATTCATCAACTTTAAATACTTGTCCGCAATTAGGACATTTTATTTCGTTCAATGTTCTCCTCCTCTCCGGAAACTATTTATATTACATTCCGTAACTTTATTTTTCAATAATTTATACGAAACATCTTTTTAATTAAATTTAACCCTAGTCTTTATTCTACGGCTTTTGTAAGCAGCTTGTCAACGGTATCTTCTATGACGCTATACTACTTCTTTCATCATCCTCTATGTATCATGCTTGTGTTATATCAATTATTGAACCTTGCAAGATTTTCTTATAATATTTATCAGTGCAAAAGATACCCTGTCAATATGACAGGGTATCTTTCTTTCATTTTTACTATTGTTTAAATATTGAAATAAGATGCTGTCTTAACTTTTCGCCTGCCATTCAATCTAAAAAAAGCAGTTAGTTACGACTTTTAAAAGCTAGTTAACTTTCCAATACATTGCGGCAATATTAGTGTGGCTCGTTTCGCTTACTTGACCTTCGATGGCTATGCTTTCAAGATAGCCCCTGATTTTTTCTTTGTCTCCCGCCGAAAGCTCATGCTGAGACGAAATGCGGTTTGTATATTCGCTGACTGCCTCCTCAAGAGGCTGCTTGCTTTCCCATACCTGCTGCTGATACTCAAGCTTTGGCTGTCCTCCGGTCATCCAAGCCAAATCAAAGGCATAGGCTAGACTTTCATCAAGAGTTTTCCGGTCTTCGTCGGCACAAACCAAGCGGAGAAGCTCGTCAAAAACAGCATTACTCCGTCTTGTAGGCTTTACCATTAACACCCAGCCTCGGCTGGCCTCAATCAGCTTAAGAAAGCTGTCGGCAGAGGCAATCGCCGGAGTCATATTCGCTAAAACAAGGTCAAATTCCTTTTCCCAGCCCTTGCTCTTCAAGTCCAATGTGTGCCAATTATCTACGGAAAAAGAAATCCTTGACTCTTCCAAAAGTCCTCTTTCCTCTGCCTGTTTTATCATTTCCGGCGAAAAGTCTGTGGCTGTTGGCACAGCACCAAGAGCTTCTAAGGCAAAGGAAAACCTTCCGCAGCCGCAGCCCACATCCAAGCTTTTATCTCCCTTGCAAAGCATATTCTCCTGCTCTATAAGTTTCATGGCAAGACTTGTTTCGGCTGTGGGCAGCTCCTTGGTTGAGAATTTTGCCGCCTTGCCGTTCCACCAATCAAGGCTTGCCTTGGGGTCATTATAGCGTGGAACCCACAACTGTTTTATCGTATCAATATTCATCTCAAATTCCTTTCTTTTTATAAATCCGCACACTTGAGCAGCCGCTTTGTATATTCGCTTTCCGGATTCATAAACACTGTCAGTGCAGAGCCTTCTTCAATAATTTCTCCGTTTTTCATAATGTAAACCCTATCTGCAATTTTCTTTGCAAGGGATAGGTCATGGGTGATATAAAGCATGGAAAAGCCCTTAGAGTTTTGAAGTCCCTTGAGCAGACGCAGGATATTCGCCTGTGTAGAAGGGTCGAGCATAGAGCTTATTTCATCCGCAATAAGAAGCTTTGGACGCATAATCAGGCTTCGGGCAATAGCCACTCGCTGGCGCTGACCTCCACTGAGCATGAAACATTTTTTGGAGTAAAACTCCTCGCTATTCGGAAGCTGGACATCCCATAGCGCCTGCTCAACCATCTCACGGCGTTCTTCCTTTGTGCCGATTTTAAGCAGCCGCAATGGCTCTTCTATCACCTGATAAACAGTAAAATGCTCATCTATCGATGAAAAGGAATCCTGAAAGGTAATCTGAATGCCGTCATATCTGCGAGTAGCGTCAAATCCACGGATTTTTTCCCCTTCGAAAAGCACTTCTCCCCCGTCTTTTGAAAGCATACCGCAAAGGATGTTCGCAAGGGTTGTTTTGCCTGAGCCGGATTCACCTATTAAAGCAACCACTTCACCCGAGTGTATGCTAAGGTCAACGTTTTTGCAGGCGGCTATCTTTCCGCTTTTGATTTTATAGCTTTTTACAATATTTCGCCCCTCCAAAAGCTTTAAAATACCGCCTCTGTTACACGCCACACAGTGGTCTTCTCCACATTTTTCAAGGGGCGGCCTAAGTCTGGCGCATTTGTCTGTGCTTTGGCAGCAGCGCTTATAAAAGGAGCAGCCTTCCGCCTTTTTGCTCATATTCTCCTGCGGAATTCCCCAAAGGTCACGAAAGCAGTTAATCTGGGTGGAGGAGTTAATTAAGCCTCTGGTGTAGGGATGCCTAGGATTGAAAATAACCTCTTTTGTCCTTCCGCACTCCACCACGCTGCCCATATACATAACCATGGTTTTATCCGTCAGCTTTTGAATTGTACTCATTTCATGGGAGGACACAATCAAGGCCAAGTTTTTTTCTTTTTGTATCCTCGACAGCAGGGCAATAATATCATTTTTTGCAACTGCATCAAGGGCCGTTGTCGGCTCGTCCACAATCAGCACCTCTGGGTCACAGGAAAGGGCCATTGCAATGAGTACCCGCTGGCGCATACCGCCGGAAAGCTGGTTTGGATAGCAGTCTGCCCATTTTCTGTCCAGTCCCACCTGTCGGAGAAGCTCCAACACCCTCTCTTCGGTATTTTCCTTGGACATACATAAATGCCGGTCAATACACTCTGCTATTTGCGCCCTAACGGTGAGAACGGGATTTAATATATCCAAGCTGTTTTGAAAAACAATGGCAATCTTTTTCCAACGGCAGCAGTTGCGCTCCTCCTCGCTTAAGCTCAAAAGGTTTTTGCCATTATAAGTAACTTCGCCGCTTACCTTAGCTTGAGAGGAAAGAAGCCCCATAATCGCAAGAGCCGTTGTGGTTTTGCCGCTTCCCGATTCACCGATAATACCCAAACGCTCTCCCCGTTCCAGTTCAAAGGAAAGGTTTTTGACCGCTTGGGTCACATATCCCGACGTACTGTAAGTGACAGAAAGGTCTTTTATAGATAAAGCTTCTTTATTCATATCAGCCCTCCGCTAAAGTTTCACATTCAAGAATTTCTCCGTATCCCTTGCAAGAATTGCAATGGAAAGAACCGTCAGTGTTATGGCCGCAAAGGGGCCAACCAGCCACCATTTCCAAAAATCCGTAAAATAAATCGCCTTAAAGCTTATGGCATGGTTTAATATCAGCCCCCAGCTTTTTGCCGTTGGGTCACCAAGCCCCAAAAAAGAAAGACTGGCTTCCGACACAATTCCACGATTTATGAGTCTAATAAAGCTTACCATCACAATAGGGAAAACCGCAGGCAGAAAGTGCTTAAAGGTCAGATAGAAAATTCCGCCGCCATAACTTTCGGCAATTTTTATAAACTTTTCTTCTTTCAAGGAAATTACCTTTGAGCGGGCTATTCTCGCAGGGCCTGTCCATGAAAAGATTGCTAAGACTAAGATGATGTTTCTTATTGCCGCACCGAAAAAGACTCCCATAACAATCATCAAAGGCAGACTTGGTATGGCAATTAAAATATCGGAAATGCGCATAACGATTTTGTCAAGTACACCGCCGTAATAGCCGCAGATAATGCCGATAAAGCTACCCGCAATCCCCGATAAAAGGGCACTGCATATCCCAATGGTTAAACTTAGCTTCGCCCCTTCGCAAAGCTGTGCCCAAAGGTCAATGCCCAAGTCATCCGTACCTAAAAAATGCTCGGAATTTGGAGCTGTGAAGGCAGAGCCTGAGGGAATGAAGGCCGAGTGTCTGGCAAAGATGGTTCCGAAAACGGCCATAAGCATAAGAAATATGAGAAACAGTATGGACAGCTTTCCGCCAAGGCTGCATTTATTAAAAAACTTTGCAACTTTTTTCATTGTGCCACCCTCGGGTCAAGCTTTCTATACAGGATATCCGCAAGTGCATTCATCAAAAGTACGGAGACTGCAAAAAACAGGAAGATGCCCTGAATAAGCGTGTAGTCCCTGTACGTAATGGCCTGCCGCATCATTGTTCCAAGCCCCGGATAATTAAAGACATTTTCAATCAGTACCGCTCCGCCCAAAATAGTGCCGAGACTCATGCACAGCCTTGTAATAATCGGCAGCACCGCATTTTTTAAGGCGTGTACGTAGAGTACACGTTTTTTTGCCAGCCCCTTCGCCTTCGCTGTGGTGATATAATCTTTTGACAGCACAGAAATCATGCTGTTTCTTGAAAGGAGGTAAAACTCTCCGATATGGGCAAGGGTCAGGGTCAGCACCGGAAGAAAAGCATGGTGCAAAATGTCCCTGATTTGCGCAAGGGGGGTATCATAGGTTGCAAAAATGGTCATTGCGCCTGAAAGGGGGAACCAGCCTAACTTTCCTGCAAAGGTAAACAGAAAGAAAATACCAATTATAAACGAAGGGATTTGAGAAAAAACTGTTATAAGCAAGTAGGAGCTCCTGTCAAAAAACCTGTTCCTGTGATATGCCGAAACGCAGCCCAAAAGACAGCCAAGAACACAACTTAAAACCAAAGAAGCAAGGGCTATGGGGAGCGTATAAACTATGCGCCCCCCGATAAGATTAAGCACAGTGTCGTTAAAATAAATGCTGTATCCAAAGTCGCCCTTTATTGTGTTTTTTAAATAGTTGCCGTATTGCTCTGCCAAAGGCTTATCAAGACCGTAGTATTCTTTTAGCCTTGCGACCTCCTCATCTGAATATACAGTATTTACACTGTTTTCCTCTGAGGAAACGAAGGTAAAAGGGTCCCCCGGCATAATACGCGGGATAAAAAAGTTAAGCGTTATAATAACAAATAAAGTCAACAGGTATTCCAAAGTTTTTTTCGTAGTAGTTTTCATTATTCATCTAAGTAAGAAATCTTGGGATGTGTGGTTTCATGATGGTCAAACATATATGTCCAGCCGTCATATTTATCCGGTCTGTATACCGACATTCCCTTGGTGTTGTATAGGGGCAACTGAGGAACTTCCTCGGCAATGAGAAGCTGAAGCTCATTTACAATTTCCTTGCGCTTAATGGGGTCAGTTTCCATAAGCTGCTCCTGACATAATCTGTCGATTTCCTCATTGTTATAGCCCTGTATAGCACCCTTAGCATATTGGCTGATTAATAGCTGGGGGTCTCCTCCCCATCCGCCGTAGCCATTCAAAATAAGCTGATAATCTCCATCCTTATACATGGAATCTCTGGTTTTTGAATCAACGCTCTCAACAGTAATGTCTATGCCAATCTCCGCAAGATTGAGCTTAATAAGCTCCGCCATTCTCACCTCGTCAGAGGATGATGAAATTGTCAGAACAAAGCTGTAAGTTTTTCCTTCGAGAAGCTGTTTTGCCTTTTCAACATCATGGTTGTAGGCGGGGACGTCTTCGTTGTACCAGATGCTCTCTTGGGGGATGTAGCCCTCTCCCGCAAAGATGGCCGCTCCCCTTGCCACCTTGTCAATCAAATCATTTCTGTCAATCCCATAGGCAATGGCTTTTCTGACATTAACATCTTTTAGCTCCGGTGCCTTTTCATGGTT
>JAAYFX010000065.1 GCA_012728025.1 Clostridiales bacterium | reverse complement strand
CCATCAAAACACCCATAACAGAGGCCATCATAAGCCCCCTTGTCCAACCAGAGGAGTCTCCAAGGCAGTGAAGTCCTTTAATGTTGGTTGAGAGGTTTTCGTCCATTTTTACACGGTTCGAGTAAAACTTAAGCTCCGGCGAGTAAAGCAGTGTCTCATGGGAGGCAAAGCCCGGAACCACATGGTCCACAGCGTGGATGAAGTTTATGATGTTCATCATGGAGCGATAGGGCATACCGGCTGTTATGTCTCCGGCTACGGCATCAGCAAGGGTTGGCCGCACATTTGATTGAGCAAGCTCCTTTTCCCATGTTCTTTTGCCGTCTAAAATATCGCCAAAGCGCTGAACCATTATATGGCCTGCTCCAAGCATATTCGTAAGCTCACCCACTTTCTGGGCGTAAGCTATGGGGCGGTTGAAAGGATAACTGAAGTTGTGGGAGCAAAGTATGGCAAGGTTTGTGTTGTCGGATTTTTTCCCTTTAAATGAGTGGCCGTTTACAACGGCAAGGTCGTCGTCATAGTTTTCCTGACTGACAAAGCCTCCGGGATTCTGGCAAAAGGTGCGAACCTTGTTTTTAAAGGGCTTGGGGTAGCCGATAAGTTTTGACTCATACAAGGCGTCATTGACCGTTTCCATAATCTCGTTTCGAACTTCCACTCTAACACCTATGTCTACTGTCCCCGGCTGGTGGGCTATGCTGTGCTCTGCACAGATTTTCTCAAGCCAATCCGCCCCGCGGCGGCCTGTGGCGATTACAGTTTTATCCGCAAATATCTCATGACTTTCCTGCCCTTTGTGGACGACAACACCAAGGCACTTATCCCCGTCCAGCAAAACATTGTCACACTCGTAGCCGAACATCATTTCAACGCCGTTTTCAATGAGATACTGCTCTATGCTATAATATATATCCTGCGCTTTTTCCGTACCCATGTGGCGTATGGGGCAATCCACCAGCTTAAGCCCTGCCTGAATGGCACGTTTTCTAATTTCCTTTACTTCCTCAAATTTACCGACGCCCTCTATCTTTTCGTCAGCGCCGTATTTGAGATATATGCTATCTGTGTAATAGATAAGCTCCTGAGCCTTCATTTCACCGATAAGCGTGGGAAGGTCGCCCCCCACCTCATAGCTTAATGAGAGTTTTCCGTCGGAAAAGGCCCCCGCACCAGAAAATCCGGTGGTTATATGGCAATAAGGCTTGCAGTTTATGCACTCCTTTGTTTTTGTTTTTGGACAGCGGCGTTTTTCGATAGCCAGACCTTTTTCAACCATTATTATCTTCTTTTTACTGCCGAGAACTATAAGCTCAAGGGCGGTAAAAATGCCGGCGGGGCCGGCTCCTACGATTACTACATCTGCTTGCATTATAAGACCTCCAAAAAGCCTTTTTATAAAAAAGTTAAAATCTATATAATCTGCATACATATAATATTATACATATTTCGTCACATAAAACAAGTAAAAATCTATAAATAACATTTTTGACCTTAAAGTAGCTGCTCTTTTCTATTAACCTCAACAAAGTAAACAAAAAACCGTGTAATCAATTGTAAAGATTATATATAATTTTAAGGATAAAAAGCCCCTATCCGCTTGACCCTTTTTTAGCTTTGGTTTAGAATTATATAGTAAGTTCTTTTAATCCCATTTAAAAAAATTTGCTCGATAAAAGATACTTTTCTCGGGTTCTGTGGAATAAAAACAATAAAGGAACGGTGAAATTATGCAGAAAGTAGCTGTCATCATGGGCAGCGACAGCGACCTGCCCGTTGTCGAAAAGGCCATAGCTTGTCTTAAGAGTTTTGAAGTCCCCTTTGAGGTTCATGTTCTTTCAGCCCATCGCACCCCCAATGAGGCTGCTGGTTTTTCTAAAAACGCCAGAGAGCAAGGCTTTGGCGTTATAATTGCCGCCGCCGGCAAGTCGGCTCATCTTGCGGGAGCTATTGCCGCAAACACCACATTGCCTGTTATAGGCATACCCATAAAATCTACTGCGTTGGACGGCTTGGATGCCCTTTTGTCAACTGTACAGATGCCCTCGGGCATTCCTGTTGCGACAGTTGCCATTGATGGGGCTGAAAATGCCGCCCTTCTTGCTGTCCAGATACTTTCACTTTCAGATAACTCCTTAGCTCTTGCCCTTGGGGAAAGGCGTGAAAAGGCGGCAGCCGTTGTTTTGGAGAAAAACAGGCTTGTTGAAGAAAAGTTTAACAACTAGTAATAATATAATAAATACGGAGGGAATTTTTATGGAAAAAGCGCAGCTTCTATACGAAGGTAAGGCAAAAAAGGTATACGCCGCAAGTGACGAAAACCTTTGCATAGTCTCATACAAGGATGATGCCACAGCCTTTAACGGCGAGAAAAAAGGTACGATACTGGGCAAAGGAGCTATAAACAACCGCCTTACCAACCGACTTATGGGATTTTTAGAGGAAAAAGGCATACCCACCCATTTTGTAAAGGAGCTTTCAGATAGGGAAACTCTTGTGAAAAAGGTTTCTATAATTCCCCTTGAAGT
>JAAYFX010000064.1 GCA_012728025.1 Clostridiales bacterium | reverse complement strand
CCTCTGTATAATACCTTTCCTTCTCCATTTCATCGGCAAGCTCCGCAGCGGTTTTAGCCCCGCTGTCTTCCGGCACCGGCAGACCTGCCTCCTTTAATTCCTTGGCAATTTGCTGGGGGCTTTTCCCTTCCGTGCTGATTTCGCTGATGTTTAAGGTGGTCTTGCCATCACCTGTTACATCAATGAGACCCCCGAGTATAGTCCCCTCAGTTACCAGCTCCACTACACCTTCCACAACATAGCTCATCTTGTCCAAAGAATTAAACTTATCCGCAAATTCTGCTCCTGCCTTAAAACCCGATGTAATTGCATCTCCCTTAAAAAGACCAATTCCACCAAAAACTGCCGATATAGGTCCGGAAATCTCCTGAACCTTTTGAGCAGTTATGGTAATTGTGTCATCCTCTCCCAAGAAGATATAAGCGCCGGCTTCGGTTATAGTTACAAAAGTATCTATGCCGCCGATTAATAAGCCCCCTGCTTCAAATAGACCGGAGGGCAGACCGCCGGCGGCAGTTCCCGCAATGAACAAGGTGGTTTTACAGGCAGCGTTTATTCCTTTTGCAATCTTCTCATACAGGTGAGCGGTTTCAGCCTCATTATTATATGCTTCTCCCAAAATTTCTTGGGCTATTTTCAGCTGACTAAAGGCTGTTTTTGCATCAACTTCCATGTCCTTTGCCAAATTCTTAATTTGTTGCCCCATGGGATAGGAGTCAAACTTTTCAGTCAAGGACTTGGCCCATTCCAGAGCCGGACTGGATTTTGCCGCATAGGCAGGCTGCACAAACAAATCTTTCAGGCTGAAATCAGCCTGCTGATAGACTTTGCTGCCTGCCTCCACGGCGGCAGAAAGCTCCAAGCTCTCGCCATAGTCAGCCATTTTAACCGTTTGGCCGCTGGCTAAGTAAGATAATCGCCAAGCATCCATGGCATCTGCTGTCAGGCTTTTTAGCTCCTCAATGCTCCCATTTTCTAAATCATACTCCGCTAAAGCCTCTGTTTTCAGGCGGGCTAAAATATATTGCCTTGTGGCCGCAGCGCCGATACATTCCATCACGGCTCTTTCCGTGTCAACCGGTTGCAAAACCGCAACCGCGTCTCCCCTGTTTTTCTTTCCGCAGCCCGTAATACTGAAAATCATCAAAAAAGCCAGAAATAAAGCCAAATACTTCTTCATACTTTTTGCCTCCCCATAATTACAAGTTGTTCCCAGTAAAATCCTCTTTTCTCAGTGCAACTATAACCCAAATAAGCCTTTGGGTCAAACCAAACATATGTTGAAAGACACCATATCCAAAGGAAGCGTCTTTTTGTATATGTGTATGCTTAAAACAAAGTTGACCGCTGAAATAGCAAAAATCATTCAAAGCCGTGTAAGCCCATATTTAAGTGGGGATATCCAGATTTTTTACCCCCCGTCGTATTGTGGGATAAATATAAGAAGTTTTTGGTTGTAGGAAGATTTAATGTGTGTTATACTCAAAAACATATTAGTAGCTTTTGGAAACTATGTGCAAGTTTATACAATTTTCAAAGGAAAGAAAATAGCAGCCCCCTGCCTGCAACGCCTTGGTGGTCTAAAATATTTTAAATAGATATTAGGAGTCATTTTATGAAGAAAACCAAGTTCCTATCTCTGCTTTTAGCCGCTATCCTGCTCTTTTCTCTGGTGCTGCCTGTGGCGGCTGCTCGGGATTTTTCCGATTCGGAAACAAAGGCCGCTGCACTGAAATCTCTTGGGCTTTTCCAAGGGGTATCAGACTCTGATTTTGCCCTAGAGCGCACACCTACCCGAACAGAGGCTCTCGTTATGTTTATCCGTTTAATGGGAAAAGAAGCCGATGCCCTCGTGGGATATTATCGTCATCCCTTTAACGATG
>JAAYFX010000063.1 GCA_012728025.1 Clostridiales bacterium | reverse complement strand
TTTGTATTCTGTTCCGGGCAAGGGCAGCTTTGTAAGCGAAAGCAGTCAGGCTAAAGAAAGCCGGAAAAAAGAGCTTTTAGAAAAGCTTGACGAAACTGTTACGGAGCTTTCCCATCTTGATGTGACAGTTGTGGAAATATGCCAGCACATCAAAAAAAGAGCCGGAGAGGAGGAACAAGGATGATTGAAGTAAAAAATGTAAGCAAAAGCTTTGATGGCCTAAAAGCCCTTGATAAGCTTAACATAAATGTATCCAAGGGGTCTATATACGGCCTTGTAGGGCCAAACGGTGCAGGAAAATCCACCATAATCCGCCACATAACTGGGATTTTTAAGCAGGACGAGGGGGAGGTTCTTGTAAACGGTCAGCCGGTTTTTGAAAATCCCGAGGTTAAGTCCGGCATAGCCTATATTTCGGATGATGTGTTTTTCTATAATCAGGCGACCATCCATGACATGATGAAGTTTTATAAGGGCGTCTGCCCGAATTTCTCCGTAGAGCGCTATGAAAAGCTGAGGGGCGCTTTCGAGCTTAAGGAAAACGCTAAAATGCGCAGTCTTTCCAAGGGTATGCAAAAGCAGGCGGCTTTTTGGCTGACGGTTTCCATGTGCCCCGAGGTTTTGGTGCTGGACGAGCCAGTGGACGGTCTTGACCCTGTTATGCGGAGGCAAATCTGGGGCATACTCATGTCGGATGTTATGGAAAACGGCACCACAGTTCTGGTTTCCTCCCACAATCTCCGTGAGCTGGAGGACGTTTGTGACCATGTGGGCATTATGAACAGAGGCAGGCTTCTTTTAGAGCGCAGCCTTTCCGATATGCAGGAGAATATTGTTAAAGTTCATTTTGCTCTTTCCGAAGAAAAGCAGTTGCCCGAGGGACTTGACATACTTCACACAAGCACAAGCGGCAGACTGAAAACAATAATTGTCCGAGGCAAGGCGGAGGATATTACAAACAAAATTGCAACAGTGCAGCCCTTGTTTATGGACCTTATACCCCTGTCTCTTGAGGAGATATTTATTTATGAGCTGGGAGGTGAGCATTATGAAGTCAAAGACATCATACTTTAACAGAACCTTATTTTTAGGTTTATATAAGCGCTTTTGGCCGATTTTCGCCGGATATTTTCTGACCTTGGCGGCAGCTCTACCCATGTCTTTGGGCAATAATCTTGCTTGGTGGAGCTATAATTCAGACGGTGAGGATTTGGTTCTTTCTGCTGCAAGGCAGGTTCTTAACACAGGCTATGTAGGCGGGGCGATTATATCCTTTGTTTTTGCCCTTTTAGTTGCCATGGCGGCCTTTAGCTACCTTTATAATGCCCGCAGCGTTTCTATGATGTGTTCCCTGCCCATAAAGCGTGAGGGAGTTTTCATTTCTGTCTTTACAGCAGGGCTAATAGGGATGTTTTTTGCAAACATTGCAGTATTTTTAATAAGCCTTGGGGTGGAAGCTTTTTATGGCGCTGTGGGGCTTTCATATCTTTTGCAGTGGCTTGCAATGACCTGCCTTAGCAATGTGTTTTTCTTCGGCTTTGCCACTATTTGCGCAAGCTTTACAGGACATATACTTGTGCTGCCAACAATTTATGTTGTGCTTAACTTCACAGCGGCAGTTGTTGAAAGCATAGTATCATCCCTTATGGGAAGCTTTATCTATGGGGCGGCCTCATACGGCAGCATAGAAAACTTCCGATTTCTCTCTCCAATTTTGGAGATGACCCTTGGCTGGCGAATCAGCTCCCTGACTCAGGAATTATCTGACGGCACTTTTATAGTAACTGACTATATTTATAGCGGCTGGCCCATACTTTTTGCCTATGCCGCAGTGGGAATTCTTTTTTCCATTGCTGCCATGCTGCTTATAAAAAGACGCCGTATGGAAACCGCCGGAGACGTTGTTGCGGTTAGCCCCTTAAAGCCTGTGTTTAAATATTGCCTGTCTTTAGGCTGTGCTCTGGTTTTGGGCATTATTTTATTTTCATGGGTTTCCATAAGCGGTTATTGGGGCACACCCCTTACTCAAATTATAACCTTGCTCAGCTTTATGATTTTAGGCGGATTTATCGGCTATTTTGCCGCAGAAATGCTTATGCAAAAGACTCTTCGTGTGTTCTCGGGAGAAAACTGGCTGCGCTTTGGCATAGTATCCCTTGTGATTATTGCCGTTATGCTCTGCGGAGAGTATGACGTTTTCGGATTTGAAAAGCGCCTGCCGGACCCCTCTAAGGTTTCTAGTGTCTCCATAAGTGCAAGCGGGGAAAACGCAAATTTAAGCCAGCCGGAGAATATTCAGGCGGCAATCGATTTCCATAGGGAAATCATTGAAGGGAAAAAGGAAATCGAAGCTCTTTTAAGTGAAAGTTATTACAACCAATCCCGCTATTATGTTGACATCCGTTACTTTATGGAAGACGATAGTATGCTTTACCGCAGATATGAAATCCAGTATGTGGAAGGCGGCACCATTGACAACTTAAACGAGCTTATGAACCTTAAAGAAGCCGTTGATA
>JAAYFX010000322.1 GCA_012728025.1 Clostridiales bacterium | reverse complement strand
GGTGAGAAGGTTCCTCATAAATTTTTCCGTCCTTGTCAGCCCACATACCATGCTGGTCTATTCGGCTGAAGCCTTCAACTTTACATTTTCTCAAGAGGAATTTCTCAAAATCCTCTTTGGTGCTTACAGAAAATGCTGCGAACAGTATAGTCTTTCTCATGTTGTCGCTCCTTTTGTTTGATTGGTTAGGTTGTGTCCACTATTGAACACTATCGCAGCCACCATGTTGTCTGATGGCTGCTGTAGCGGTCAATAACGTCTCAGGAATATCGCCGGGTAAGCACTTTCAAGTTCCTGAATTGTATCTTGGATTAAGCTCCGGAAAATATCGTGTAGCTCAAGAAGATCCGTCTCCACGAGCTCTACGTATTCGTCTAATAACTCAAGGTCCCGTGATCTTCGCTCTACCTCTACGACTAACTGGAAGCCATCAGAGTGCCTTTCAATCTTCGGGAAGGTACCCTTTTTGAGTTTAAGGGTACTTGAAAGATGGACAGCATCCGTCATGGCTTCGGTATGAGCCATCACCGCCTTGGTTAGCTCCTCGCCGGGATAAAGATACGGTATACTGATAAGGACTTGGCTAAACTTATCGTATAGTTTAAACTCCGCGTGAATCATGCTTTGCCTCCGTCTGTTTGATTGTTTTTGTTGATGCTTTGGCGCTGCTCTGGCGCTCTTGTCAGAGCTTCTTTTGTCAAAGCTTTGTTCGACATTTTTGTTGTTGTGCCTCACAAAGCAGACAACAGTTTCCCTTTTATCCACCTTATGAGATACAACATTGCGATAGTGCCCTTGTGCTTGCCGGGCGGCAAAAATGTTTCACTTCTTCAGAGCCTCAAGTTGCTCTTTGTATACTTCCAACATAGCCTCAAGGTACTTATTAATCGAAACAAGTTCCTCTTTGCTTTCGATCGACGGGAGTTTTTTGGTGGCCATTTCGACACACCTTTTAACTGTGTCGATCGGGTTCTCACCACCTTCTTCTTTAAGCTCTTTGAGGAGTTTTTCTAGCTGGCTTCTCGGTACTAATACGCCTTGAGGAAAACAGGTATCAAAACCCAACAAGCTGATACCCTTAAAGATTGTAGAGCAGTTTTGTACCAGCCTGGCAGTGATTGCCCAGCTACTCCATTTTACAGAGCCATCCTTCTTCCGTAAGGTAATGTACTCGCCCTTACGGTCCGGCCCTTCCTCTGGGATCAAAGAAGGATCGACACCTTTATCGAGAAGACTAGCGAATGCTTTTGACATTTCACTAGTTTTCTTTCCTTCAAGCTTGGCCCGGCTGGTAAAGATAATGCTACCGGTCTGGTTCCATACGCTCCCCTCCTGCAGGTCTGACTGAATAACAGATAGTACCAACACTGATTCGCGGGTTTCCCGAATATTAGGTGCCTCTGTAATCTCAGGTGCCTCTGTAATCTTGGCGGTCTCTTTTTCTTTTTCCATTGTGTTTTCCTTTAGTTTTTTTTGTCGATGTTCGACAATTTTGTTTGGAGCCACCTGGCAAGCAAAAGAGCACTATCGTTTTTTCCGAACGCAGCCTATCTTTACCCTATCACCGGTGTCGCGTCTAGCGACGCTCGTTTTTTATCGGCAACGCTTTGGCAATGCGATAAACTGCGCCCGGTACTTCTTTGTATTACTTCCCGGATTACACCGGATACCCTACAATCGCTGGGTGACTGTAGGTTGAAGTCCAATGTCAAAGAGCTTGGTGTCGCGTCTAGTGTCGCGTCTAGCGACGCTCTGCGACGCTTTTGTCCGCTTAACTTCT
>JAAYFX010000062.1 GCA_012728025.1 Clostridiales bacterium | reverse complement strand
TACGTGGTTGTTTTCATCAACCTTAACTTCAACTCCCGCAGGTACAGTAATGGGAGACCTTCCTATTCTAGACATATCTTTTCCCCCTTACCATACAAACGCCAGGACTTCGCCGCCGACATTGGCACGTCTTGCAGCCTTGTCAGTCATGATGCCCTTGGAGGTTGAGATGATAGCAATACCCAGTCCCTTAAGGACATAGGGCAGCTCGTCGGCACCGGCGTAAACACGCAGGCCGGGTTTGGAAACACGGCGAAGGCCCAGAATGGCCTTTTCTTTGCCGGGAAGATATTTAAGTGTAACACGGATAAGGCCCTGTCCTCCGCCCTCGATTAGCTGAAAGCTTTTAATATAGCCTTCTTCGAGAAGAATGTTAGCAATGGCCTTTTTCATGTTGGAAGCGGGAATATCAACAGTTTCGTGCTTTGCGCTTCCGGCGTTGCGGATTCTTGTAAGCATATCCGCAATAGGGTCAGTAATTTGCATTGTTTTTCCTCCTTATTTAGAAGTTACAGCTTATTTTTGCTGTTCACGCGGCGAGGTTCCAAGTCAATACATGATTGCCCTCGGCCTTTCGCCGTCGTCGGAGCAAGCTCCATATTCTTCGCTTTTGCACAAGTGCAAAAGTTCATGCATTCCGCTGCTCCTCCTCTCCAAACAAGACCCGCTTCGCTGGGCTCTCGTTTGGTACAGGGTCAAGAAATTACGAGCAAGCTTCATATTCTTCGCTTTTGCACAAGTGCAAAAGTTCATGCATTCCGCTGCTCCTCCTCTCCAAACAAGACCCGCTTCGCTGGGCTCTCGTTTGGTGCAGGGTCAAGAAATTACGAGCAAGCTTCATATTTTATAAATCTTACTTGGTGTAGCCTTCTTGCCAGATAATCCGGCTTTACAGAGAAGTTTTCTTTAGGCAATATCGAGACACCGCCAACTTAAAATTCCAATTGGTCAAGGTTTTTGCCGGATAGTCCGGCTTTGCAGGGAAATTTTCTTTAGGCAAAATCGAGACGGCACCGCTGTATTTCTATACAGCAAGCCGGTGAGATGCGGCATAAAGGAAATTTACCAAGAAGCCTTGCGTACACCGGGGATTTGACCTTTATATGCCAATTCCCTGAAACAAATACGGCAAACACCGTAGTCACGTAGATAAGCATGGGGACGTCCGCAAATTTTGCAGCGGTTATACTGCCTTGAGGAAAACTTTGCGGGACGGGCCTGCTTAATTCTCATTGATTTTTTAGCCATGCCTTATCCTCCTATGCTTTTAAACGGAGCGCCCAAAAGACTGAGCAGCTCTCTTGCTTCTTCGTCTGTCTTTGCTGTCGTTGTTATAGAAACGTTCATACCACGCAGCTTTTCTATCTTGTCATAGTCGATTTCGGGGAATATAATCTGCTCTTTAAGGCCAAGGCTATAATTGCCACGTCCATCAAAGGCATCGGGGTTTATTCCACGGAAGTCTCTTACACGGGGCAGAGCCACGTTTAAAAGTCTATCAAGGAATTCCCACATTCTATCTTGGCGCAGGGTAACCTTAACACCAACATTTTGTCCTTCACGAAGCTTAAAGTTCGCTACGCTCTTGCGGGCGACTGTTGCAACAGCCTTTTGTCCGGCAATGGCGGAAATGTCCTTTATAACTGCATCAAGGGCCTTTTGATTATCCTTGCAGTCACCGGCTCCAACGCTGATGACGACCTTTTCGACCTTGGGAATCTCCATGGTGCTCTTGTACGAAAACTTTTTCATAAGAGCGGGAGCGACTTCCTCTTGATATTTTTTCTTCATTCTTGTCATATAAAAGTCCCTCCTTTCTTATATTGCTTCGCCGCACTTTTTGCAGACACGAACCTTCTTGCCGTCCTTTAAGAACGTATGGGCAAGCCTTGTGGGCTTATCGCACTTGGGGCAGACACGCTGCAGCTTTGAAGCGTATATGGGTGTTTCCTTTTTGATTATACCGCTTTGCTCGCCGGGCCTTCTGGCCTTTACGTGGCACTTTGCGACGTTAACGCCTTCGACAATTACCTTGCCGTTTTTGGGGTCGGCAACCAAAACCTTGCCTTTTTTGCCCTTGTCCTTTCCGGACAGGACAACAACTAAATCGTCTTTTCTTAAAAACATTTCTTGCCCTCCTATATGACTTCGGGAGCCAGAGACAGGATTTTCATAAAATCCTTGTCACGAAGCTCACGGGCAACGGGTCCGAAAATACGGGTTCCGCGGGGGTTCTTGTCTTCTTTAATAAGAACTGCCGCATTCTCGTCAAAACGGACGTAGGTGCCGTCGGCTCGGCGGACGCCCTTGGCGCTGCGTACGATAACTGCTCTTACAACCTCGCCTTTTTTTACGGTGCTGCCCGGAGCCGTCTTGCGTACAGACGCTACTATAATATCGCCGATATTTGCGTATCTGCGCTTGGACCCGCCAAGTACGCGGATGCACTTAATCTCTTTGGCGCCGGTATTGTCGGCCACCTTGAGATATGTTTCCTGTTGTATCACGTCGCGGCCTCCTTACTTTGCCTTTTCTATAATTTCCACAAGACGCCATCTTTTGTCCTTAGACAAAGGACGTGTCTCCATGACTTTAACCTTGTCTCCGATACCGCACTCATTTTTCTCGTCGTGGGCTTTGAGACGATAGGTCTGCTTTATAATTTTCTTGTAAAGAGGATGCGCTACACGATCCTCAACAATGACTACGATGGTCTTATCCATCTTGTCGGACACTACTTTGCCCACACGTGTCTTGCGGGAAGATGTTCTGACTTCATTCATTATCATTTACCTCCTCACTGCTCGAGCTGTTTCTGGCGAATAACTGTCTTGACTCGGGCAATGTCACGACGGGTCGCGGCAATTTTTGTCGGGTTATCAAGATGGTTAGTGGCATGCTGCATGCGGAGGTTGAAAAGATCCTTCTTGAGCTGCATAAGCTTTGTCTCAAGCTCGGCGGCGGACATACCGCGTATTTCATTTGCCTTCATCTTATTCACCACCTGTCTCGGTATCTTTCTCACGAGCCACAAACTTCGTTTTGCAAGGCAACTTATGACTTGCAAGACGCATGGCTTCACGAGCGATTTCTTCGGAAACTCCGGCTATCTCGAACAGAACCCTGCCGGGTTTTACAACGGCAACCCAATATTCGGGGCTGCCTTTACCGGAGCCCATTCGGGTTTCGGCGGGCTTTTCGGTAACGGGCTTGTCGGGAAAGATTTTTATCCATACCTTACCGCCACGCTTTGTGTAGCGGGTCATGGCTATACGGGCAGCCTCTATCTGGTTAGAGGTTATCCAACTGGGCTCGGTGGCAACAAGGCCATATTCGCCATAGGCTATAAAGTTGCCTCTGGATGCCTTGCCCTTCATGCGACCACGGTGTACTCTGCGGTATTTTACTCTCTTTGGCATGAGCATTATGCGTTGCCTCCTTCCTTAGGGGTAGAAGCGTTAGGTGCGGGTGTGCGGTTGGGGTTGCTCTGGCCACCGCTTGTGTTGCGATTGTATCCGCCGGTCTGGCCACCGCTTGTGTTGCGGTTATAGCTGCCGGTCTGGCCGCCACGGTTATAACTGCCGCTCTGACCGCCACGGTTATAGCTGCCGGAACTGCGATTATCACGGCCGCTGCTTCTTCTGCGGTCGTTGCGGTTTCTGTCATCACGGCGGGTCATGTCCATGGTGCGGGGGGTGCTGCGAAGGGTCTGAGAAAGGATTTCGCCTTTGTAAATCCAAACCTTAACGCCTATGCGGCCATAGGTGGTAGCAGCTTCAGCGAAGCCGTAATCAATGTCCGCACGAAGTGTTTGCAGAGGGATGGTGCCCTCATGATAGCACTCGCTACGGGCAATTTCGGCACCGCCAAGACGGCCGGCACACATAACCTTTATGCCTTTAACGCCCATTCTCATGGCACGTCCCATGGAGTTTTTCATGGCTCTGCGGAAACCTATGCGCCTTTCAAGCTGCTGGGCAATGTTTTCGGCAACAAGCTGGGCATTTGTGTCCGGTGTGCGAACTTCCACTATGGAAAGAGCCACAGGCTTATCAATCATCTTTTCAACAGCGAGCCTGATGCGCTCAATTTCCGTACCGCCCTTGCCGATAACAACGCCGGGGCGGGCACAGTGGATGAAGATACGAACCTTGGAGCTGTCTCGCTCAATTTCTATCCTCGGGATTCCCGCGGAATACAGGTTTTCCTTAAGATACTTGCGGATTTCAAAATCCTCTACGATTAAGTCACCGACCTTGTCGCTTCTGGCATACCATCTGGAATCCCAGTCTTTTATAACGCCGACTCGAAGTCCGTGGGGATTAACCTTCTGTCCCATATTCTGCCTCCTCCCTATTCTTTCTCAGCCACAACGACTGTAATGTGGCTGGTTCTTTTGTTTATTCTATACATACGACCCTGTGCTCTGGGCATTCCTCTTTTGAGGATGGGTCCGGGGTTTGCGTAAGTCTCTTTAATATAGAGATTGTCGGGGTCCATGTTAAAATTGTTTTCTGCGTTTGCAACCGCACTCTTTAAAACCTTGATTAACAGCTCTGAAGCGGCCTTTGGAGTCTGCTCCATAAGAGCTTCTGCCATATCAACGTCCTTACCTCGAATCATATCGCATACTATCTTGACCTTACGGGGAGATATGCGGGCAAACTTGTGTTCTGCTCTTGCTTCCATTTATTCTCCTCCTTATCTTCCGGTCTTTGAGCCGGCATGGCCACGGTAAGTGCGGGTGGGCGCAAACTCGCCAAGCTTGTGGCCTACCATGTCCTCCGTTATATAAACGGGAACATGACGGCGTCCGTCGTGGACGGCAATTGTGTGGCCGACGAAGGTGGGGAATATCGTCGAGGCACGGCTCCAAGTCTTTAAAACCTTCTTTTCGCCTGCCTTATTCATCTCATCGACTCTTTTAAGCAGCTCGGGAGCGGCAAAGGGTCCTTTTTTGATACTTCTGCTCATTGAAAATTCCCTCCTTACTTCTCGTTACGGCGCTTGACGATATACTTATCGCTCTTGTTTTTCGCCTTACGCGTCTTATATCCGAGAGCGGGCTTGCCCCAAGGTGTAACAGGACTGGGCAGTCCAATCGGTGCCTTACCCTCGCCGCCGCCGTGGGGGTGGTCGCAGGGGTTCATGGCGCTTCCTCGAACTGTGGGACGCCAGCCAAGATGACGTTTACGTCCGGCCTTACCGATGTGAATGTTGCCGTGGTCAATGTTTCCAACCTGACCTATGCTTGCCTTGCACTCCATGCGAACCTTGCGGTACTCACCGGAGGGCAGACGAACCTGAGCCATGTCGCCTTCCTTGGCCATAAGCTGGGCCTGAACACCGGCAGAACGTACAAGCTGAGCGCCCTTGCCGGGGTGAAGCTCAATATTGTGGATAACGGTACCCACAGGAATGTTTGCGATAGGCAGGCAGTTGCCCGGCTTAATATCAGCATGAGCCGATGAAATAACCGTATCTCCGGCCTTTAAGCCCACAGGGGCAAGGATATAACGCTTTTCGCCGTCCTCATACTGCACAAGGGCAATAAAGGCAGAGCGGTTGGGGTCATACTCCAGACGGAGGACCGTTGCGGTCATATCGATTTTACCACGCTTAAAATCAATGATGCGGTATTTTCTCTTGTTGCCGCCGCCACGATGGCGAACGGTGATGCGGCCAGTGTTGTTTCTTCCAGCCTTATTCTTTAGAACCTCTACAAGGGATTTTTCGGGAGTTGCTCGTTTGTCAACTCCATGAAAACCCGAAACCGTCATATGTCTTCTGGACGGTGTAGTAGGTTTATAAGTTTTAATGGACATTCTTTATTTCCTCCCTTACACCATACCCTCGAAGATTTCGATGTTCTTTGAGCCACGGCTTAGCTTGACTACGGCCTTTTTCCACTCGCTTGTCATGCCCTTGGGATTTGCGCCTACACGCTTTTCCTTGCCGGGAACAATGGTCGTGTTGACTCTTATGACGCGAACTCCGAATATTTCCTCAATTGCTTTTTTAATCTCTATCTTATTTGCGTCCTTCGCCACTTCAAAAACATACTTTTTGATGTCGAGGTCCTCCATGGACTGCTCTGTGATGATGGGACGGATGATGATGTCATATGCAGTTCTCATCACGCGTACACCTCCTCGATTTTCTCAAGCGCAGCCTTGTCTACCACGAGCTTTCCGGCATTCAGGATGTCGTAGGGGGACAGGATGGTAGCTATGGTTGTTTTAATTCCGGGAAGGTTTCTGGCGCTTTTAATGACATTCTCGTTTACATCCTTTGTGATGACAAGGGCCTTGCCCTCAACTTCAATGTTTCCGAGAAAGCTTTTAAAAGCCTTGGTCTTTATCTCGTCAAGCTTAAGGTCATCAATAACGATAATTTCGTCGGAAGCTGCCTTCGAGGAAAGAGCGCTTTTTAAGGCAAGCCTTTTGACCTTCTTGTTAAGGGTGTAGCTGTAATCACGGGGCTTCGGCGCAAAAGCGACACCGCCATGGGTCCAAATAGGGCTGCCCGCATGACCTGCTCTGGCTCTTCCCGTACCCTTCTGACGCCAAGGCTTTCTGGTTGTAACGGCAACTTCGCCTTTGGTGAGGGCGCTTTGAGTGCCCTGACGGCGGTTTGCCAGATGGTTTTTGACCGAGTCATGAAGAACCGACTGGTTGGGTTCAATTCCGAAGATGGATTCGGAGAGCTCGACCTCGCCGACCTTCTTGCCGGACATATTAAATACTGTTGCTTTAGGCATTACATTCTCTCCTTTCCCTATTTATTCCTTGCAGAAGCCTTCTGGGGATTGACCCTAGCGGAAGCCTTCTGGGGGTTGGCGCTGATGCCTGCTCCTGTGCCTTTGGCTCTGAGGGTTTTGGCGGTATTCTTAAGATAAACCACGCCGCCCTTGGGACCGGGAACTGCACCTCTTACTACTATCATGTTCAAATCGGCATCAACCTTGACAACGTCCAGATTTTGAACGGTAACCTGCTCGTTACCCATCTGACCTGCACCGATTTTGCCCTTAAATATTCTGCCGGGGCTGGTGCCGGAACCCATGGAGCCTGCGTGACGGTGAACAGGGCCTCCGCCGTGGCTCATAGGTGTGCGGCCTGCGTTCCAGCGCTTGATAACGCCGGAATAGCCCTTACCCTTGGAAACTCCGGTAACATCAATTTTGTCACCCTCGGCAAAAACGTCTGCACGGATTACGTCGCCTACGTCAAGAGCACTGATGTCTTCAAACCGAAACTCCTTAAGGTATTTCTTAAGGGAATCTCCCGCCTTCTGAAGGTGACCCTTCTCAGGGTTTGAGAGCCTTCTTTCGGTGATGTCCTCATAGCCGAGCTGAACAGCGTTATAGCCTTCTTTGTCGGTTGTTTTCTTCTGGACAACGACGTTGGGGCCCGCCTCTATGACGGTTACCGGAACTACCTTGCCCGCTTCATCGAAGATTTGCGTCATGCCAACCTTTTTTCCGATGATAGCTTTGTTTATCATTGTATTTCCTCCTTATAGGTTATTGGTCAGCTCGCATATCGCTTCATCTCTTATTAAGATGTATAGGAAAGAGGCTGCTGACTTGACCGTGCCCGTTTACGCAAGTTGCGGGCATCAGGGTTTTCGCTTTTTACTTCGCCTTGCTTAATAATGTTGCAAGGCAATTGCGTAGGATTTTGTAAAATTAAAGCTGTTTGCCTTCAGGTTTTCCTGCAAGAGCAAATCTGCTTTATTCGCTCTGGGTTTTTCGTCGAGTAAAAACTGCTCAATCTCCATCTGCGCAGGATTTTTTTCTTAGTTCGATGGCGAAGGGGCGTTGCTGTATGTTTATACTGCAAGCCGCTGAGCCGAGGAAATAAGGAAAAAAGACAAGCAGAGGGATTTTACAGCTTCATTTCGATTTCCACACCAGCGGGCAATTCCAAGGACATAAGAGCCTCAACTGTTTTCTGGGTGGGATTTATAATGTCTATAAGGCGCTTGTGAGTGCGGCGCTCGAACTGCTCACGGCTGTCCTTATATTTATGAACCGCACGAAGAATGGTGATAACCTCTCTCTTGGTGGGAAGGGGAATGGGGCCTGAAACCTTAGCGTCGGTGCGCTTTGCTGTTTCGACTATCTTTTCGCCCGCCTTATCGATGAGCTGATGGTCATATGCTTTAAGTCTGATGCGAATCATCTTTTTGTTTGCTGTTGCCATATTTATTCCTCCGATACGTTTTTTCCGGCGGCAAAAGCCTGCCGTAAATATTGCGTTCGGCGAGACGAGCTTTTTCTGTACACTTGGCCGTGCGTATCAGACCTTATCCGAAAAACAAACCGGATTTTATTTCCGGCTTTTCCTCCGTTCAAGCGATATACGCGTGTATCAAGAACTATCTCAACCGCCCGATTGTTGTCGGGAACCCCCCGACACGGACATACTCCACGAAAGTTACCGGCTTTTCGCTCTGAAAGCTCTTTTGTCAGCCATTGTCATCTTCTAAAAGAAACAAAACAAAAGAAAATCAGCTACGAAATTACAAGCCGCAATCTCCCGCTTCATCGCATTTTGCGCAGCTTTAGGCGAAACTAAAGCCTTTAACACGCTGTGATAGACTATCAGAAAAAAATTCATATGTCAATAGAATTTTGCATCTTTTTGTACAAGTTTTTGTGTTTTTGCAAAATCACGAAAAACGAGGGTGCAATTTTCAAAAAACTGTTGATACCCACCTTATTTCCGATAACTATTGCACAGGGACACCTTCTGCCCCAGTCATTTTTAAAAATCTATTTTCACATCTGCTCATGGTGCAAATATCCATAAAAATTCACGATAGGCTTTAAAGGGTCAAGTCCATATAAAAATTGCAGCCCCTATGTCAAAAACAAGGGGCCGCAAAGCTTATTCTATTTTCAGTGTATCCACAAATGCCTGCATCTCCTGCTTAGAACCTATGCTGTGGGTTTTGTCGATAAGTTTTTGCCGTTGCTCCGGAGACAGGGAGTCAAAATATGCTGCCGCATCCCTGTTTTGGAGCAAAGCCATGCCAAAACCCAAGGGTAGCTCCTGAAGATAATCCATTTTAAAGACCATTCCTTTCTGCCGCAGCCCAAAGGAAAAGACCACAGCAAATAACTCACATACGGCTATATTTCCCGTAATTGGCGATGTGCTGTAAAATAAGGCTTGTTTAAAATTGTTCCCATATACTTAGTTTGGCAAGCTCTGCCCTTATTATTCAAAATAGGTCATAAAAATCACGACCCGACAATGGCCGAGCCGTGAAAGTTAAACTATTTTTCTGTTATTGTTTTTGCCTTCTTTTTTGTGTGTTTCGCTTCACCCTGAAGCTCCGGCACAGGCGGCTGTTCATTTTTTTCTGTATCCCGATTTATCTCCGGCCGCTTCATTCCCTGCTTTGCCATAGTATCACCTCGTATAAAGTGTTTGCAAGCAGTCAACTTTTATACATTTAGACATAAGCGTCTTTAGCACCTTTGCGGCTTTGACCGACAAATATATGCTACCTTTTAAAAATTCCAGCGATTAGAACACCGAGTATAGCCCCGTAAACTGTGGAAATATTGGGATTTGACGTTATGGGGCAGGCTCCGCTGGCACAGCCCACAAACTTATAGTATAAAAACCCCAGCACAGCACCAAGGACGGCACCGATAATATAGATTAATAATCCTTTCATTGAACCACCTCAGCTTTACCTTAACGATAAATGATATAAAAAGCTGTGACCGAGTCACTGTTGGGGTTTTGAAAATTACAGATAAAAAACCCCTGCAACCGTTTTGGTTACAGGGGTTTGGTGACTCAGCGGGGATTCGAACCCCGGACCCTCTGCTTAAAAGGCAGATGCTCTGCCTACTGAGCTACTGAATCACAAGAAAGTTGGCTGGGATAGCAGGGCTCGAACCTACAATACCAGAGTCAAAGTCTAGTGTGTTACCATTACACTATATCCCAATGTGACAATGTAAATTCAAGCTGAAACCAAGAATTATAATGGGGTGGATAAAGGGATTCGAACCCTCGACACCCGGAACCACAATCCGGTGCTCTAACCAACTGAGCTATACCCACCATATATACATTATAATTCCAAAAACGGAAACCTTCGAAAATTGGTACGCCAGAAGGGACTCGAACCCCTGACCTACTGCTTAGAAGGCAGTTGCTCTATCCTACTG
>JAAYFX010000061.1 GCA_012728025.1 Clostridiales bacterium | reverse complement strand
TATTAGAGATTTGCGGTTTTTTTGTCTCACAGCAGAGATAGAGCACGTTTCAAAGGCAGCTGAAAGGCTTGGGATTGCCCAACCCTACCTAACAAAAATAATTGGGCAGATTGAGGATGAGCTGGGAGCACAGCTTTTTGATAAGGCAGGACGTCAAATAAAGCTCAATGGCTACGGTGAGGTTTTTTATCTTCAGGCAAAAAAGGTTTTGGCGCACATGGAAAACCTATACACAGAAATGGACTTTGTTCTTGAAAGGCAAAGCCGTATGATAACCCTCATGAGCAATACCGAAGCATACACCCCAAATCTCATCGTAGATTTTCAAAAGAAGAACGCAAATTACGGACTTAAGGTATCTTACGCAAATCGTGAGGAAATGGCCTCTGCCATTCTTACGGGGGATGCTGATTTTGTCCTTTGCGACCCTCCCCTCAACGAGGATGCTTTTAAAAATATAGCCACAGAATTAGTTTTTCACGAAACCGCCTGTGCCCTGCTTCCCCCCAAACACGAACTTTTGGGAAGAAGCTCCATCCGCTTTGAGGACCTTCAGGGGGAAAGGCTTATAACGGCGACAAAGGGCGGAGCTATGCGTGGTCATGTGGATGCGGTGTTTGAAAAATATTGTGTAAGGCCAAGGATAGTCTGCGAAACCCACGATTTAAACCTTATTATACAGGCGGTTGAAAGCGGCCTTGGCTATGCTTTTATTTGCTACTCGGTATTAGACCGGTTTCCGGAGCTTCGTGACCGCTGTGTCGAGATAGACAGCATGGACAAATACGGAGTTATGGGGCTTAGCTATAATAGGCTTTCAATTGAAAACCGAAATATATCTGACTTTAGGCATTTTAGTGTGGAATACTTCAAAAAACTTCAAGAACATATTGACAAGCAGTTTGGAAAACATGAGGGCATATGATTTTTCTAAGATGCCTCCATAGACACAACATCCCTTATCTGTGTCAAATTGGCCTATAAGCTATGGACATACAAATCGATAGATGTTATAATATATATGTTTTCATACTTCAATTGATATATATAATTCACATGGGCAGGATGCCGGAGGGCGGGAAAACAGGTTCACGGAGGGTTAAATGGAAATAAGAGATTTGCGATATTTTTGCCTTACGGCAGAAATGGAACACGTTACCAAAGCCGCTGAAATACTCGGCATTTCCCAACCGTTTTTAACACGAATAATCGGACAGTTGGAAAAAGAAATCGGAGTTCCTCTGTTTGACAATATAGGCCGTAAAATAAAGCTAAACCAATATGGAAAAACCTTTTACACCTATGCTAAAAAAGTTTTGACAGATGTGGAAACCCTTTATTCCGAGATGGATTCCCTTATAGAGCGACGGGAACGCACAATTACCATAATGTCAAACATGGTTGAGGCATATTACCATGAAATGGTTATAGCCTTTAAAGAAACTCACTCGAATTATGCCCTTTCCATCACCTATGCTACCAGAAAAGACATTATAAACGCTTTGACCACCGGTGCGGCGGATTTTGCTTTTTGCTCTCCCCCATTGGCGGATGACCCTTCAAAAGGGATAAAAACCGAGATAGTTTTCCGCGAGCTTAGCTGTGTGCTTTTGCCTCCGGACCATCGCCTTCTCGGTAAAACCACCATTGACATTGAAGACTTAAAAGACGAGTCGCTGGTCACCTCTCCCATAGGCTCCGGATTAAGAACTAATATCGACCAGTTTTTTGAAACCCATGGATACAGACCAAACATTTCCTGCGAATCCAGCGATATGAACCTCATAATTCAGGCAGTACGAAATGGTCTTGGTTATGCCGTCATTCCCAGAGCGAAGGTTCTAAGCGACACTTCCCTCAGAAAATATTGCATAGACGTTGATTATCCCGATGCCTATGCGGAAATTGGCATGAGCTATAACACGAACACCGATGAAATTCGTGATATATCCGATTTCAGAAGCTTTGCTGTTAAATTCCTCAGTGATTTCCACGATAACTATTATAAAGCCGCAAAGTTTATTACAGACTTTCATGATGATGATGATTTTAGCAAAGATGAAAATGAGCATGAAGTCAACACCTAGTTAAGTGCGATAGAGTATTTTATCTAGATTCACGCTCAAGTAGCTAACAGGTAATTGTCTGAAGTACCAAAATTTAAACTTTTTCTTGACAAGATTTCTGTTTATGCTTATTATATATGCAACATCTTGTAGGGTTCTATTAATAATTTAAAATCCGCAGCGCTCTTAAAAGGGCTCTGCCGCAAAAGCTATAACGAGGAAGAAGTAACCTCTACCATATCGAACAGAAAGTTGCCGGCTTGATGAGAGGCGCACGTAAAGTTTTGGTGAATACATCCTCTAGCCTTGCACCGAAAGGCGTTTTTCGTCCGGTAGGCTGCAACGTTTGACATTCGTTATAATGTCGGCTCATTGCACGGCGCTATATGCGATGGAAGTGAGCTTTAAAGGTCTGCTGTGCAAACAGTAGGCGAACCAAGGTGGTACCGCGAATTTTTTCGCCCTTCGGAATTTCCGAAGGGCGTTTTTGTTTTTTTCACAGCCAATAAAACTAAAATACCAAATCATCTGTCTTTTGTGAACATGATGATTTGTTCAAGGAGAGAAAGCCATGCCTATTACAGAGCTTTTAGAAAAAAATGCAGAACAGTTTCCCGACGAAACCGCCCTTGTGGAGATTAATCCCGAGCGTGAAAACAAGGGTGAGCAGACCTCATGGAAGGAATTTAGCTTAGTTGAACTTAATTATCGTGAAGACACATACAGGCGGGAGATAAGCTGGAAGGATTTTGACCGCCGTGCAAACCGCTTTGCCCATCTTCTTCTGGCAAATGGGGTGAACAAGGGCGATAAAGTCGGCATACTTCTTATGAATTGTCTAGAGTGGCTGCCTATTTACTTCGGTGTTCTTAAGGCCGGCGCTTTGGCAGTACCCTTAAACTACCGATATACCGCAGATGAGATTAAATACTGCCTTGACCTTGCCGACTGCTCCTTGCTGGTATTCGGAAATGAATTTATAGACCGTGTTGACGAAATAAGAGACGATGTTCCAAAGCTTAAAAACCTATATTATGTGGGCACTCACTGCCCCGATTGGGCGCAAAGCTATGGACGCTTCATGTCCTTTTGCTCAAGCCGCAAGCCTCCGGTTGAAATTACAGACGAGGACTTTGCCGCCATATACTTTTCTTCAGGCACAACGGGCTTTCCCAAGGCTATACTGCATAAGCACAAAAGCCTTGTCCATTCCGCAGCCTGCGAGCAGGAACACCACGGGCAAAAATATGGAGACTGCTTTCTCTGTATGCCCCCCTTATACCACACCGGAGCCAAAATGCACTGGTTTGGAAGCCTTCGCTCGGCAAGCCGTGGTGTGCTTCTGCGAGGCATAAGTCCCAAATGGATACTTGAAACAGCAGCACAGGAGAGGGCGACAAATGTCTGGCTGCTGGTGCCTTGGGCTCAGGATATTCTGGATGCCATAGACAGGGGCGAAGTCTCTTTGGATGACTATGATTTATCCCAATGGAGACTTATGCATATCGGCGCCCAGCCTGTTCCCCCAAGCCTTGTGGCCCGTTGGAAAAAGCACTTCCCCAACCATCAGTATGACACAAACTATGGGCTTTCCGAATCCATAGGCCCCGGCTGTGTCCATCTTGGTATAGAAAACGAGCATAAGGTCGGAGCCATAGGAATTGCGGGCTACGGCTGGGAAACCATGGTTGTTGATAGCGAGAAAAACCCCCTGCCCGACGGTAAGGTGGGCGAGCTTGCGGTTCGAGGTTCGGGAGTTATGACCTGCTACTACAAAAATGAGCAGGCCACAAAAGAGTCTCTCTCCGAGGATGGCTGGCTCTGGACGGGAGATATGGCTCGTGTGGACTCCGAGGGCTTTATTTGGCTGGTTGACCGTAAAAAGGACGTTATCATAACCGGCGGAGAGAACCTCTATCCTGTTCAGATTGAGGACTTCCTGCGTGGAAACGATAAGATAAAAGACGTTGCTGTTATAGGCCGCCCTCATGAGCGCCTTGGTGAAATTGCCTGCGCCGTTATCGAGCTTAAGCCCAATTTTGAAGCTACGGAAGATGAGATATATGAATTTTGCAAGGCACTGCCCCGTTATAAGCGCCCTCGGGAAATTATTTTTGACAAGGTTCCCAGAAACCCCACAGGCAAGATTGAAAAGCCTGTGCTCCGTGAAAGATATGGAGCCTCTTCTCTGGTTTCCAAGCAGACAGGTGCTCAAATTCAAATAAAAAAATAAGGATACAGCCTCCGTTTTTTATATACGGAGGCTGTACGCTTTTATATACATGGCAACATGGCAAAAAAGTATTACTATATAGGGCCTTTTTGGGGCTTTATTCCTTGCTTGCTTTTATAAGCTCTTTTAAATCCATGGGAGCAAGTTTTTCACCATCTTCAAGCTCAAGGCTGATGGCGCCGGAGGGGCAAAGGCTTGCACAGGCCTCGCAGCCCATGCAAAGAGAGGTATCAACAACACACTTCCCATCACCACTCTGGGATATAGCCACAAAGTTGCAGTTTTTAACACAATCGCCGCAGCTTACACATTTTTCTTGGTCTATGGAAGCCTTATGACCTGTGCCGGCATACATAGGGGAGCCAAGGAAGTTTTGTGCCACCAAAGCTGTGCAGCAGCAGGAACAACAGTTGCAGATGTGATACATTCGGCCGTTTGCGGCATCCTTGAAAAAGGCGGCGTGAACGTCACCTCTTTCATGACAGTCATGAAGAATTTGTATTGCTTCCTTCTGGCTTATGCGCCTTGGATGAACCTCGGGACAGTGTTCCGACGCCCAGTCAACCCAAGGGTTACCCACCAGTATACATACTTGTCGGGGATGACAGCCATTTTCCCCCCTCAAAGTGCGGCAAACGCAGTCTATCACCGCAATATTATCGGGGTTTTCTATAAGTATTGTGCGGGCGTGTTCATAGGGGATTATGTTTTTTGGAAGCTCCCCTAAATCTACTATATCTTCCTCAATCTCAAAGATATGCTCGGCATCAGAAAGCCTTAAAACCTTTGCATGATATACGCTGGTGTCGGGGTCTGCCCCTCTGGCCCCTGTGTGGTTAACAACAGCCTGAACCATCTCATTGACTTCATCGTATTTTTCCCCCTCGGGTCTGATGTTGTCAATGGGTTCGGGCAAAAATCTATTAAGGCCGTCTCTCATATGCCATATATACAGCTTTATATATTTAAAATAAAGCTGTACGTGCAGAAGGTTTGCAAGCCCTTCTTCAGTACGTGGGAAAGCTTTTGTAAGAAGTTTTTGAGTTCTCTTTTTTTCCTGAGACATGACCGTTCCCCCTCTTAAATTTATCTGTTTTGTTTAAGCTCAAAGTTTAACTTGTCCAAGTGGTCAATTTAAGAATATCATGCCATTATCTTATTGTCAATAAGTTTTTAAATTATATTTAATCTTTAAAAAAAGCAGCCGAATCCCGCACTTGGCGAAAATTTGGCTGCTTTTATTTGTGACCTGTATTGTCTATGCTTTTGCAAGGTTTCCTATATATCCCATTATATTTGAGTTTATATTTCCGGTGAGGGCACGGTTATAGTTGCATATGAAGGTTCCTGAAATTAAAATCATCATGGCTTCCGCTTCATTTTCGCCGATAGAATCACCATAAACCATTTTTAAGCACTGCTCCATGGTATCCTTCCAGTCCCAGAACTCCTGCTGGACAAGGATGGCAATCTCTGGGTCGTAATGGGCAAGAACATAGGTTTGTGTGGTAGCATTGGGGCGGTTTTCCCCCACCTTGCCCGTTGCCACATACTCCATAAAAGCGTTTATATAGTCTATCTTTGTAGCAAAGTCCTCGGGGGAATTATCCAAAAACCATTCAACGCATTTTTCCGACATATAATCACGGGTGAACAGCACATAGGACTTCATAAGATCCTTTTTGTCCTTAAAATAATACAACAGCTTTGAATGGGGCATACCTGCCGCCTTAGCAATATCTCTAAGGGTTATATTAGTAAGGGGCTTTTCTTTAATACACTCCTGCAAGGCCATAAGAATATCATGTCTGACAGCATCATGGTCAACAACTAAGGGCATTATATACCTCCATAAATTTTATCGGTTGGGAAATAAAAACCCTAGCAGACACGAAGT
>JAAYFX010000060.1 GCA_012728025.1 Clostridiales bacterium | reverse complement strand
CCCCAGAGCCTTTCGGATTTTATTTTGGGAAAGCTCGCCGCAAAGTCCGAAAAGGTTCTTGCCGCCGGAAACGTTTATTCCCGCCGCCCGAACCTGAGTTTCGATGACGGGGTCAAGCTCCTCTATAATAATGAGCTTATCCACCTTAGAGGCAAAGTCTGCTATAAGCTTCATAGGCAGGGGGTTAACCATGCCAAGCTTTAACACGCTTGCATTTGGCAAACACTCTTTTAAATACTGGTAGCAGACACCGGCTGTGATAAAGCCTACGGAAGTGTCTCCCATTTCAATGGGGTTTATGCCCGAAGTTTCGGCAAAATCCCTGAGCTTTTCCATACGCTCTTCAACCACCGGATGTCGCTTTATGGCGTTTCCGGGGGTCATGACGTATTTTTGGACATTTTTTTCATAGGGCACAAGCTCTTTTTCCACCCTATCCGACAGGCTTACAAGGCTTTGAGAGTGGGCAACCCTTGTGGCTGTGCGCAGGAAAACCGGTGTGTCAAAGTCTTCGGAAATTTCGAAGGCAAGCTTTGTAAATTCAATACATTCAGCACTGTCAGAAGGCTCCAGCATGGGAAGCTTTGCCGCAATGGCATAGTGGCGTGAGTCCTGCTCGTTTTGGCTGGAGTGCATACCTGGGTCGTCTGCAACGGCGATTACAAGCCCCGCTCCAACACCTGTGTATGAAACTGTGAACACAGGGTCTGCGCAGACGTTTAGCCCCACGTGCTTCATGGCGCAAAAGCTTCTTGCCCCGCCAAAGCAGGCGCCTATGGCCGCCTCCGCCGAAACCTTTTCGTTGGGCGCCCATTCGGAATATATTTCGTCATAACGGGCGACGTATTCCGTTATCTCTGTTGAGGGCGTCCCCGGATATGAGGAAACAAAGCGGCAGCCCGCCTCGTATAATCCCCGAGCAACGGCCTCGTTGCCCAGCATAAGCTGTTTCATATGTACCATCCTTTCAAGGCGCACTTTGTCGCATTAAATCATTTTTATCTTTAATACATTATGGTAAGCCCTAAGCTCCCTGCCGTCAAGTGATTTTTCTTCCAAAATCTCCGCTTTGCAAAGCTTTTGTAGTCATACCCAAGACAAGGAGCTGTCTTTAAAATTATACAGTAATTTTATACAATAAAGGTGAAAGCCCTGCTGGGCCTTACTTTGCGTGATAAAGCTTTCTCGTAAGATACTGGGGTTCATAGGTTATATTAACACCAAGGTGCTGGAAAATGTTTTCATCAACCCTTGAAAGGATAACAGTGGCATGAGCCTCGCAGCATTTAAGCTTTGGAAGCTGTTCTATGGCAAGGGCTGCCAACGGGTCTGTCACAGCGCATATGGAAAGGGCAATTAGCACCTCGTCGGTGTGCAGGCGTGGGTTATGGTTTCCCAAATGGCTGACCTTAAGCTTTTGTATAGGCTCTATGACCTCCGGCGAAATAAGTAGCTTTTCGTCGCCTATGCCACCAAGGGCCTTTAAGGCGTTTAGCAGACAGGCCGAGGCCGAGCCTAAAAGGGAGCTTGTCTTGCCGCAGATTATGCTGCCGTCGGGAAGCTCCATGGAAACTGCCGGAGCGCCTGTTTCCTCCGCCTTGGACAGGGCAGGCAAAACAACGGCCCTGTCTGTGGGTTTTATGCACAGATGATTCATTATCATCTCTATTTTGTGAAGCTCATTTTGTGAAGAATTTCCCTGCCTTATGGAGCAGGCGGTGGCATAATACCTTCGTATAACCTCCTGCTTGCCCGCTTCCTTGCAAATTTCATCATCCGTTATGCAATAGCCCGCCATGTTAACGCTCATATCTGTTGGGCTTTTATAGGGCGAAACCCCGCTGATGCGCTCCATCATGGCGTTTAAAACAGGGAAGATATCCACATCCCTATTGTAGTTTACGCTTGTTTCGCCATAGGCTTCAAGGTGGAAGGGGTCTATCATGTTAATGTCGTCAAGGTCGGCCGTTGCCGCCTCATAGGCCAGATTAACAGGATGCTTTAAAGGAAGGTTCCATATGGGAAAAGTCTCAAACTTTGCGTAGCCCGCCGAAATTCCTCTTTTATGCTCATGATAAAGCTGGGAAAGGCAGGTAGCCATTTTCCCGCTGCCCGGCCCTGGGGCTGTAACAACCACCAAAGAGCGGTCGGTTTCCACAAACTCGTTTTTTCCAAAGCCCTCATCGCTGACTATGAAAGATGCGTTGGCAGGGTAGTCCGGTATAACAAAGTGACGGTATACCCGAAGCCCCAGCTTTTCCAGCCGCTCTTGAAATTTCTTTACAGCAGGCTGGTCGGAATATTGGGTTATAACCACGCTGCCCACATAAAGACCGCAGGCACGAAAGGCATCCACAAGCCTTAAAAGGTCAAGGTCATAGGTTATGCCCAAATCGCCCCGCACCTTGTTTCTTTCTATGTCGTTGGTGCTGATAACGATAATAATCTCCGATTCCTCTTTAAGCTCCATAAGCATACGAACCTTGCTGTCAGGCTCAAAGCCCGGAAGAACCCGAGCGGCGTGATAATCATCAAAAAGCTTGCCGCCAAATTCGAGATATAGCTTTCCTCCAAACTGATTTATTCGCCGGCTTATGTTCTCAGACTGCATCTTCAGATATTTTTCGTTGTCAAACCCATGCGGTTTCATCTTTTCTCCCCCTGTATTTCCCTCTCTAATAATTTGCGGCGCTATAAATCCCTTCTCTCTCTTAAAGGCTTTTACAGCGCATCACAACAAAAAAACAAATTATCCTTTATTATAGCTTAAAGCTTTGCCTCATTCAAACAACAAATTGATTAAATTCACTTTTTTCCGCCGAATTTGTATGTCTTTTCCCTTTTTCATACACCGTCTTTCTCCTTTTACCCCTTTTTTTATTCATAATTATGTGATACAATCTGCCAGTAGATTATAATGTCTACAATGGAAATTATATCTCAATTCCAAGGCGGAGGGCTTTCCGCCGCCATTGATTATTAAAGCTTCATAGCATAAGCAGGAGTAAGCCAAAACAAAATTTATACGTTTTTATATTTAAGGCTTTAACAGTCATATCATGATTTACGAAAGAAGGCACACACGCCAATGGGAATAATAGCAAAAATATTCGGCAGCCACAGTGACAGAGAGCTTAAAAAAATCAGACCTCTTGTTAATAAAATTGAGTCTCTGGCTGAAGCCTATGCCGAGCTTTCCGATAGTGAGCTTCGGGCCAAAACCGACGAATTTAAGTCCCGCCTTGCCGCAGGGGAAACAACAGACGATATTCTGCCTGAGGCTTTCGCCACAGTGCGTGAGGCTTCAAAGCGGGTTCTTGGAATGTATCCTTTCAGGGTTCAGCTTATAGGCGGCATTGTTTTGCATCAGGGGCGCATTGCGGAAATGAAAACCGGCGAGGGAAAAACCTTGGTTGCCGTTTTGCCCGCCTACCTTAATGCCTTAGAGGGCAAGGGTGTTCACATAGTCACAGTTAACGACTATCTTGCCCGCCGTGACAGCGAATGGATGGGCAAGGTTCACCGTTTCCTCGGTCTTTCTGTGGGGCTTGTTGTCCACGGCCTTACGTCAGACCAGCGCAGGGAAGCCTATAACGCCGACATTACCTACGGCACAAATAACGAGATGGGCTTTGACTATCTTCGTGACAATATGGCAATTTATAAGCATGACATGGTTCAAAGAGGCCATGCCTTCGCCATTGTGGACGAGGTGGACTCCATCCTCATAGACGAGGCAAGAACTCCTCTTATAATTTCCGGCATGGGGGATAAGGGCACAGAGCTTTACCGTCAGGTGGACGATTTTGTCTGCCGCCTAAAGCCCATAGTCTATGCCAGCGTTGACGAAAAGCGTGAGGAATCCGAAAATCT
>JAAYFX010000059.1 GCA_012728025.1 Clostridiales bacterium | reverse complement strand
GTTGTTCAGATGAACTCTGCCACCAGTGAAGAGTCGGCGGCCGCCAGTGAAGAACTTTCCAGTCAGGCGGCAGTTTTGAAGAGTCTTGTGGAACAGTTTCAGCTTTAAAACGAATTAAGACGAGAAAAACAAAAAGAAATAAGATAGCAATTGCGGCCGTAGTATAATCCTACGGCCGCAATATTTTTATAATAAAAAATGTTCCGGCGGAGGTCTCCGCCGGAACATAAAAGATTTTTAGTAGTTTTCCTTGCGTAGCTCAAAGAAGCTCTTTGAGTTTTTGCAAACGGGGCAGAGTTCGGGGGTACGTTTGCCAACAACAATATGTCCGCAAACACGACATTCCCAAACGCTTATTTCGCTCTTTTCAAATACCTGACGTGTTTCCACATTCTTGAGAAGGGCACGATAGCGCTCCTCGTGGTGCTTTTCGATGTCGCCTACTAAACGGAACTTTGCGGCCAGTTCGGGGAAACCCTCTTCTTCGGCTTCCTTGGCAAAACGGTCGTACATATCTGTCCATTCGTAGTTTTCGCCATCGGCTGCCGCCTCAAGGTTTCTGGCGGTGTTGCCTATTCCGCCAAGCTCCTCAAACCAGAGACGAGCATGCTCCTGCTCGTTTCTTGCGGTTTTTAGGAAAATGTGAGCAAGCTGCTCAAAGCCCTCTCTCTGGCAAACCTCTGCAAAATATGTGTATTTGTTGCGAGCCATACTCTCGCCGGCAAAGGCTTCCTTAAGGTTTTCTTCTGTTTTTGTTCCGCAATAGGGGTTATCGCAGCTTTCGTCGGAATCTATTTTTACAAAAATATCTCCGGGCTGCTTGCAGCGAGGACACTTATAGCCGGCGGGCAGAGGGCCTTCTTCAATATATCCACATACCGGACAACGATAAAATTCCATGGAATAATCTCCTTATGTAAAAATAATTTTATTTGACCCCATGGTCAAGCTTTTATGCACCGTACCACAGACTGTGGAGGTTGCAGTATTCATACGCACCAACCGGTTCGTCATCCTCAACAACAAAGACGGCCACAGGCTCCTCGCCGGGCTTAAGATGTTTTATCTGACCGCCCTTTTCAGTTTCGAGGTATATCCACTGGATGTAATGTTCTTCCTCCATGGGGTGGATTACGGAGCTGACCTTTACCGTTACGGTGTTGCCGTCTACCGTTACTACGGGAACGTGCTTTTCTCCGGCGGCATCGGCTGTGTTTGCTGTAAGCTCAGTCATGTTTTCACCGCAGCAGACCATGGGCACTCCCGAAGAATGTACCATACTGACAAGGTTTCCGCAGTGACGGCAGAGAAAAAATTTAGCTTTGCTCATTTTCATATCCCCCTTAAAATTATTGAAAATTGCTTTATAGACAAGTTGGTGGTCAGGTGTTACAATCCGAGCATAGTCCGATTAAAAGAAGCCTGTGCTGCTCAATTGAATATCCGGCTGCGGGCGGCGGCACTTCGTTTAATTCCTTGCGGTACTCTATGCTCAAATCCACAGTCTTATTGCAGCGGCGGCAAAGAAAGTGATAATGTTCTTCTAGGTTAAAATCGTAATGGTCAGAACCGAAGGGCATCTCCAGTTTTCTTATTTCCCCAAGCTCTGAAAGAAGCTTAAGGTTTCTGTAAACTGTTCCCTTACTTATGGTTGAGTCTTGCAGTCTGGCTCTTTCATATACTTCGCCCGCAGTAGGATGATCAAAGCTGGACCTGACTATATCCAGTACAAGCTGCCGCTGATGGGTGTTGCGAAGAGTTCTGCTTTTCACGTCCATCGTTGCTCATCCCCTTTCATCATATACTCTATATTCTAGCAAATGAAATTATCACTGTCAATAATAATGGTAATAATTATTAATTAAATTTTTATTAATTAACGAAATCTTTAAAAAAATCCAAAGCAGAGGCATTATATCCATGCTTTTTAAAGGCACGAATTTTAAGAGCTATCATATTATGTATTGAAAACCGGAAGGAAGTGATTGCATGAAATTTACCGTTATCGGCGGGGATATGCGCATGGTCTCTCTGGCTATGGCCCTTGAGGAAGATGGCCACGAAATCTGCACCTATGCGCTGGATAATGCGCCGGAGGGGACGGTAAAATGCTGCGGATTAACGGCGAAGCTTGCTTCCACCGGGGCTGACTGCGTAATTTTACCACTGCCCGTTGTGAATACCCGGGGGAAGTTGAATGCGCCGCTAAGCGCCTTTACCCACGACCCTTATGAGCTTATTAAGCAGCTGCCGGACGGCTGCCTTATCTGCGCCGGAAAACCCGACGAAAAACTCATTAATCTTGCCTCAAAGCTGCCTTTAGAGCTGGTTGATTATTTTCAAAGGGAAGAGCTTGTGGTTTTAAATGCTTTGGCAACAGCCGAGGGCGCAATCTCGGTGCTGCTGCGCAACTCGCCCATTACGATATGGGAAAGCCGCATCCTTATAATTGGGGCGGGGCGTATAGGAAAAATGCTGGCAGAGCGCCTTCGTGATTTGGGCGCTTATGTAACAGTGTCCGCAAGGCGGGAAGCCGATATGGCAAATATACGAGCTATGGGCTGCAAGGCCCTTGATACACGAAAGCTTATGGGAGAGCTTTCAGAGTTTGACACAGTTATAAACACTGTTCCCGCAATGATACTCGACAGGCCAAGGCTTGAGCGGCTTAAAAGAGATGCTTTGATTATTGACCTTGCCTCAAACCCTGGCGGCACAGATTTTGAGGCGGCTCGTGAGCTTGACCTTAACACCATATGGGCGCTGGGGCTGCCTGCAGAAACGGCACCGGTAACGGCAGGGAGGATTATTAAGGAAACAGTTTTAAACATTATAAACGAGCGGCAAAAAACCAAGTAGCCGCACAAAAAGACACAGAGCCGAATTTTCAGCGGCTCTGTGTCCGCCCTTCCCGAAAGCCCTTAATGGGAAGGAAACAGCATGGAGGTTACAAATGTCTGAAATACGGCTGGGGCTTGCGGTGTGCGGCTCCTATTGCACCTTCGATAAAATTATGCCTGTGGCTGAAAAGTTGGCAGAAGATTTTGACCTCACTGTTATAATGTCCGAAAATGCCTTTGAGATAGACACACGCTTTGGCAAGGCGGAAGACGCCAAAAAGCGGCTGGGAAGCATATCGGGGAAAGAAATAATCTCCAGCATAACAGCGGCCGAGCCAATAGGGCCGAAAAAACTTTTTGATGTTCTGGCTGTGGCCCCCTGTACGGGAAACACCTTGGCAAAGCTCTCCGGCGGCATAGCCGACAGCAGCGTTACAATGGCCTGTAAGGCACATCTTAGAAACGGCAGACCCCTTGTTATAGCGGTGTCAACTAACGATGGCCTTTCGGCAAACGCCGCAAACATAGGAGAGATGATTAACCGTAAGAATGTATATTTTGTTCCCTTTGGTCAGGATGACCCTGTGGGAAAGCCCTATTCCCTTATCTCGGATTTAAGCCTTTTAAAAAAATCCATTGATATGGCGCTGGAAGGAAAACAGCTTCAGCCCATGCTTTTGGGGGCAAAATAAGAGCAAACCGCCGCAAAGTTTATCTTTTGCGGCGGTTTGCTCTGCCCAAGACAAAAAGGCTGTATCTTAACCTAGTTAACCATAATTTTTATTGCGGAGTTAATATTTTCAAGAGTAACCTGCCGATGTGCTCCGCCGCTTTCCCCGTCTCTTGTCCATTTTACAGGCTGCTCAAAGGTGAAGCGCACATTTTTACTTTTGAGCATGGTAACCTGCCCGCCGGAAAAATTGCGGGAGAGTACATCTTTAACAATTTCATTCATCTCCAAAACACTTTTTGGAGTTTTTATAAGTATAACCTCAAAAAGCCCATCGTTAAGCTCCTGAGTTGAGGTATCAAGCTTTACTAAACCAGCGAGAGAGCGGCTGTTTGAAACGCTGCCAAAAACCAAATCCCCGCTGATAACTTCATCGTCGCACTCGACAGTGGTGTAATAGGAGGTAAGCTTTGGAAGTTGGGTCATTGCATGAAGCACATAGGCCAAATGCCCCAGAGTTTGCTTTGTTTCTTTGGGGGTTTCATAGCTGACTTCTGTAAAAGCGCCGAAGGCGGCAATATAAGTAAAGTAGTTTTCTGAATTAAACCTTCCTACGTCAAGAGACACAGGCTTGCCCCAAGCTATCGTTCTGGCTGCGGCAGCGGGAGACTTAGGAAGCTTTAGGCTTGATGCCACATCGTTTGTAGTACCTTGAGGAATATAGCCTAAAAGAGGCGGGCTTTCAAGCTGGGCAAGCCCTGCCACAGTTTCACTCAAGGTTCCGTCGCCGCCGATACAGGTAACACAATCGTATAAGTGGCCCTGCTCCAAAACCAGCCTTGTGGCATCGCCCTCACCGCCTGTGAAGTAAACCGTGGGCAGATACCCGCCAAGATATAAAATTTCAAGAACCTTACCCAAGGATTTAACACCGGAGCCCTTGCCCGCAGATGGATTAAGGATTAGCATCAGACGTTTGTTCAAATTACTCCCTCCGGTGTTTTAAATATACTTACCATAGCTTAAGTTAACCTTGTGATATAAAGATGCTTTTTACATGGGTCTAAGCCTGAAATATAGATTTATAGTTTAATTTAAACTGAACTACTGCCGTCATTATAGATTTTATATGGGGCTTTGTCAACGGCTTAAGACTTTGCCTTTAAGGTGGGAAAAGGCATAAGGCCGACCGAAAGATAAAACTGACGGTTGGCCTTATGCCTTATAGGTTGCGGCAAAGGAATTTTGCCACAATTAAAATTTAATTTAAATGATTTTTGCTGGTTTGCTATTTAACCATGCTGGCAATTTCCGCTGCAAAGTCTTCCTGCTTTTTTTCAATACCCTCGCCCTTTTCAAAGCGGGTGAAGCCACGGACAACAATAGTGCCGCCAACGGCCTTTGCCACCTCGGCAACGTGTTTTTCAACAGAAATCTTGTCGCCCTTGACAAACTCCTGCTGGAGCAGGCAACTTTCCTCATAGAACTTGCCAATGCGGCCTGTAACCATCTTTTCAATGATGTTTTCAGGCTTGTTGGCGTTCTTCGGGTCTTCCTTGGCCTGATTAGTGAGAATTTCCTTCTCCTTATCCATGGTTGCCTGAGGCACGTCGGACTTATCACGGTAGGCGGGGTTCATGGCGGCAATCTGCATGGCAATGTCCCGACCCAGCTCAATTACGGTTTCGTTATTCTGAAGTCCTTCGGAAAGCTCAAAGTTTACAACAACGCCAATGCGGCCGCCCATGTGAACATAGGGGACGGAAAAACCGCTGTCATAACGGGCGAAACGTCGAACTTTGATGTTCTCGCCAATGACAAGAACCCTATCCTGCTGCATCTGTTCAATGTTAAGCTCGCTTTCCGGATACTTTAGGGACATGAGAGTCTCAACATCCGCAGGATTTTCCTTGGCGACAACAGAGGCGACGGTCTTTGTGAAATCTACGAAAAGCTCGTTTTTAGCAACAAAGTCCGTCTCGGCGTTTACCTCAACAACAACGCCAACTCCGTCTACCACATCGGCGAAGGCCATGCCTTCAGCGGCGATACGGCCGGATTTTTTCTGCGCTGCGGCAAGGCCCTTTTCACGGAGCCATTCCACGGCCTTGTCCATATTACCGTCGGAGGCGGTAAGGGCTTTTTTGCAGTCCATCATGCCAACGCCGGTCATTTCACGCAGGGTCTTAACATCTTGTGCTGTGAATGCCATAGTATATTCTTCCTCTCGATTGTATGATTTTTAGAAATTGGAAAAGGGACCTCGCCCTATTCCGCTGCCACAGGGGCAGCTGCTTCCGCTTCTGCGGCAGCCTCGGCAACTTCCGCATCAGCACCCTGACGGCCTTCCTGAACGGCGCTGGCCATGGCGGCGGAGATGAGGCGGATGGCACGGATGGCGTCATCGTTGCCAGGGATGACATAATCTATTTCATCGGGGTCGCAGTTGGTGTCTACGATGGCGATGATGGGAATACCAAGCTTTCTTGCCTCGGCAATAGCATTGTGCTCCTTGCGGGGGTCAATAACAAAAAGTGCACCGGGCAGCTTCTTCATTTCTTTAACGCCGCCAAGATATTTTTCAAGCTTTGCAATTTCGTTGCTAAGCTTTATAACTTCCTTTTTGGGCAGCATATCGAAGGTGCCGTCCTCCTGCATCTTGCGAAGCTGGGCAAGGCGGTCGATACGGGTGCGCATGGTTTTGAAGTTTGTGAGCATACCGCCCAGCCAGCGGGCGTTGACGTAATACTGACCCACACGGGAGGCTTCTTCACGGACTGCATCCTGAGCCTGCTTTTTAGTGCCGACAAAAAGGATGCTTTCGCCCCGAGCAGAGAGGTCCCGCACAAAGTCATATGCTTCTTCAAGCTTCTTAACAGTTTTCTGAAGGTCGATGATATAGATGCCGTTGCGCTCCATATAGATGTATTCGGCCATTTTGGGGTTCCACCTTCTGGTCTGGTGACCGAAGTGTACGCCTGCCTCCAAAAGCTGTTTCATAGATACTACTGACATTAGTGTTCCTCCTAAAAATTTTGTTTTTTTACCTCCGGCGGCATCCACTTTCCTTCCCAGCACGTCGTTTTTACGACAGCGCCACGGGGAAGAAAATCCGCCGCCGTGTGTAATGCCTTGGTATTATACCAAAGAAAGCACTGAAATACAAGGTGTTTTTTCTTTTTTGCCTATATAAACTTAACTTTTTCATGTATTTTGCGAGGTGTTCGTAATATTTTAAGCTGAAACATAGATTTAATGGTCATAACCAGAACTTTACTTGAATTTGCCGCCCAGTACGGCAAAAACGAAGCGCCTTGGCTTAAAACTAAGGCGCTTCGTAAATTTGTTTTTATAAGAAACTTATTTTACTTAATGGTGACAAGCAGCTCGCCTGCCGTGACGGTTTGACCGGCTTTAACCAAAACCTCATCCACAGTTCCGTCCATGCGGGCAACAACGCTTGTTTCCATCTTCATGGCCTCAACCACAGCGATAACCTGATTTTCCTTAACGGTATCACCGGATTTGACCCCCACCTTTGTGACAGCGCCGGGGATGGAAGCACCGATTTGACTTTTATTCTCGGGGTCAGCCATAACAACCTGTTTTGCGGTGGCAACAGCATTTTTATCGGCAACGGCAACCTCACGACGCATACCGTTTAACTCAAACTGCACGTTTCTTGTGCCATCCTCGTTTATATCGCCAAGGCCGATGTATTTAATGACCAGTGTTTTGCCGTCCTCAATGCTTATCTTATTTGTTTCCCCAAGGGCCATACCGTTGAAGAACACATGGCTGCTCATACGGGTAAGGTAGCCATATTCCTTGCGGTGTGCCCAGAACTCCTCTAAAACCTTGGGGTAGAAGCACCAAGAAATAACGTTTCGCATGGTGGGATTTTCAATGAAGTGGGATATATTTTCCTTGACAGCATCAAAATCCACAGGCTCTAAAATCTCTCCGGGGCGGCAGGTTAGGGGCTTTTCGCCCTTTAGCACCACCCGCTGCAAATCCTCGGGGAAGCCCCAAGCGGGCTGACCCATCATACCCTTGAAATAGGAAACCACAGAGTCGGGGAAGGTGAGAGCCTCTCCTCGGGTGACGATGTTTTCCGGAGTCAGGTCGTTTTGAACCATGAATATTGCAAGGTCGCCAACCATCTTAGAGGAGGGGGTAACCTTAACAATGTCACCAAGCATATCGTTAACGGTGGCATACATTTCCTTAACTTCCTCAAAGCGGGGGCCAAGACCCAAAGAAACCACCTGAGGCTGAAGATTGGTATACTGACCGCCGGGTATCTCGTACTTGTATATTTCCGTAACGGGATACTTAATCCCTCCATCAAAGTTTGCGTAACGAAGGCGAACATCCGACCAGTAGTCGGTGAGCTTTTCAAGCTCGTCAAGGTCAAGACCCGTTGCCCTGTCCGTACCCTCAAGAGCCGCCACAACAGCGTTCATGGAAGGCTGTCTTGTAAGGGATGACATGGAGGATATGGCCACGTCAACAATGTCCACTCCTGCCTCCGCCGCCAGAAGATAGGCCGCAACCTGATTGCCGCTGATGTCATGGGTGTGCAGGTGTATGGGCAGGCCGACTTCATTTTTAAGGGCAGTGACAAGCTTTTTGGCAGCATAGGGCTTTAAAAGTCCGGACATATCCTTAATTGCAAGGGTGTGGGCTCCCCGCTTTTCAAGCTCTTTTGCCATGTTTACATAGTATTCCAAGGTATATTTATCGGTGGCAGTACTTAAAACGTCTCCCGTATAGCAGATGGCGGCCTCGCAAATCTTGTTTTGCTTTATGACCTCCTCCATGGCAATCTCCATGCCGGGAATCCAGTTAAGAGAGTCAAAAACACGGAAAACGTCTATGCCACCTCTTGCCGCTTCCTGAACAAAGGCCCGTATAAGATTGTCGGGATAGTTGGCGTAGCCAACGGCATTGGCTCCCCGCAAAAGCATCTGGAACATAACATTGGGGATTTTCTCCCGCAGAATGTCCAGCCGCTCCCAAGGGGATTCGTGAAGGTAACGGTAAGCCACGTCGAAGGTGGCCCCGCCCCACATTTCAAGGGAGAAGCAGTCGGCAAGAATTGCCGCTGTGGCCTCGGCTCCCAAGTCCATGTCACGGGTGCGCACACGGGTTGAAAGCAAAGACTGATGAGCATCTCTCATGGTGGTGTCTGTTATGAGCACCTTTTTCTGGTCTAACACCCACTTTTTGACGGCATCAGGGCCTTCGCTGTCCAGAAGCTGCTTTAAACCCGATTTTGCCGGATAATCCACCTGAGGGTAGCGGGGAGGCGTATACTGCTGGCGGGTTACGTCGGGGTCATCCACCTGAATTTTGGCAATATACTTAAGAACTCTTGTTGCCCTGTCACGGGTGTAGTTTAAGTCAAAGAGTATAGGTGTGTCATCTATAAACTTCGTGTGGCAGCGCCCCTCGTGGAAGGTGCGGTGGTGAAGAATGTTAGTTACAAAGGGGATGTTGGTTTTAACACCTCTTACATGAACCTCGTTTATCGCCCGCAGAGAGCGGCGGCAGCAGCCTTCAAAGGTGCTGTCCCAGCAGGTTACTTTAACAAGCAAAGAGTCGTAGTAAGGGGAGATTATAGCTCCCGTTCCGGCACAGCCCCCGTCTAAACGAACGCCAAGGCCGCCCCCTGTGCGATAGGAGGTTATCTTGCCGCAGTCGGGAGCAAAGTTGTTGGAGGGGTCCTCGGTGGTCACACGGCACTGGATGGAATAGCCGCTCATTTTAACATCGTTTTGGCTGTTTAAGCCGATAAGGTGAGTTGAAAGAGGCTCCCCCTGAGCAATGAGTATCTGAGAGCGGACAATATCGATGCCCGTCACCATTTCTGTGACGGTATGCTCCACCTGAATACGGGGGTTCATCTCTATGAAATAGTGGTTTCCGTCTTTGTCAACAAGAAACTCCACAGTGCCGACGTTTGTGTATCCAACGCTTTCGGCAATTTTTACAGCGTCGGTATGAAGCCTTTTCCGAACCTTTTCGTCAACGGAAAAGGCGGGGGCAAACTCAACAACCTTTTGGTAGCGGCGCTGGAGAGAGCAGTCTCTCTCTCCAAGGTGGTAGACATTGCCATGCTCGTCGGCAAGAATTTGAACCTCTATATGCTTTGGCTCCACTAAAAACTTCTCGATAAAAATATCGTCGTTTCCAAAGGCCTTTCTTGCCTCGCTTTGAACAAGCTCAAAGGCAGGGCCGATTTCCTCCGGAGTATCACAACGGCGCATACCACGGCCGCCGCCGCCGGCAGCAGCCTTTAAAATAACGGGAAAACCAAACTCCTGAGCTTTTTCAAGAGCCTCGCCCGCATCCTTTAAAGGACGGGAGCAACCCGGAATTGTAGGTACGTTGCATTTTAAGGCCACAGCTTTTGCGTTGAGCTTGTCGCCCATCTGGTCTAAAACATCGGAAGACGGACCGATAAACTTTATGCCCGCTTCTTCACAAGCTCTGGCAAATTCCGCATTTTCGGATAAGAAGCCATAACCGGGGTGGATGGCGTCCACATTCCTAGCCTTTGCAAGGTTTATGATGGCGGGAATGTCCAAATACGCTCCCAGAGGGCTTTTGTTTTCTCCTATGAGGTAAGCCTCGTCCGCACGGGTGCGGAAAAGGGTAAGTGTGTCCTCGTCTGAGTATATCGCAACAGTGTTAATGCCAAGGTCGTAGCAGGCGCGGAAAATGCGTATGGCTATTTCACCGCGGTTGGCTACAAGAATTTTTTTAAACTTCTTTTCGGCCATTTTAAGTCCCTCGCTTTTATGGTCAGATTTTGTAAATTTGCAAGAAGCGGAGCAGAAACTTGCAAATTGACAGTATCATTATAAAGGTAGATTAAAATAAATACAAGAGCTTTTAAGGTTGCCATAAGAATTTGGAATTTAAGCTAATAAAGGGGCTAAATGAGAAAAGAAAACTGTCAAATATCATAAGAGTCTTATAGATGTTGCTGTATAAGGCTATGGCCTGTTGTTAGAATGGTATAAAAGGCAAGGGTAAACATAGGAAAAACAAGCTTTTATAGGCTTGCTTTTTCATCAAATTGCCATGTAAACCAAGGTCTTTTTTCCCGCCGCCCCCGTCTGTATTCTCCTGAAACCTCAACTAAAACTATATCCCCGCCTATCCTGCGGATACACTCCCAAGGGAGAATATAGTCATCCTCCCGCCAGAATAAACCAAGAAACTTGCAGCGTCCGGGTACTATTAATGCCAAAACGCTGCCGGCTGCAATATTTATAATTACGTCGCTGACATAGCCGAGGCGCATACCGTCGCAGACGTTTACCACCTCTTTATAGCGAAAATCTTCAATGCGACATTCCACTTTAAGCACCTCCGGTAGAATAATGGACGGG
>JAAYFX010000058.1 GCA_012728025.1 Clostridiales bacterium | reverse complement strand
TTATCGCTGGGGGTTCCTATAAGGTTGATACCCTCGTTGTCTTTTATCCCCTCTCCCGCAATAAGAAGAAGCTCGTTTATGCTAAGCCTTGCCAGCTCCTCATAGGAAAGCTCTGAATTACCTTCAATTATAGAGCTTATAAACTCTGTTTTCCCAAGGGATATTCCAAGCTCCTCGGCAAGGGCTTTTAAGTCCTCATTTTCGGTGAGTGTCTGTCCTAAAACTGCACCGTCTATACCCTTTTCTGCCAAGGCTTCCTTGATTTTCTCCATCAAAATGTTTTCAAGCTCTTCACTTCTTTCAGCATCTGGATTTTGCACAGATACCAAAAGGGAGTTTTTCATCTCTGTGAGATAGCCTTCCTCTGCCATTTTAGAGGCAAGCTCTTTTGCGACGGTTTCCAAATCCCCGCCTTTTAGCTTTTTGCCTTCTATTTCCTGCTTTAAGAGAAGGTTTTCGCCATCCTCATTTAGTCCCCGAATGGCCAAAACAACATCATTTTTATTCGCTTCTATCTCTATGCTTGGGTTAACGTCCAAAGTCACAAGAGAATGTACGGCAAGAGTCTTTTGGTAATAACCCGCTCCAAAAGCTGTCCCCACTAAAAGGGCTATGGCGGCGGCAATGGAAGCTAAGGGCTTTACCCAATTGGACTTTGTTTTATTATCTTTCGTTTTCATCTCAACTACTTTTCCTTTCCTGTCATCACATTGGGAGAGGATGTTATTGAGAACATCAGGAACTGTGTTTTCAATCGCATTTCGCAAATGCGCTTCAACATCTGGGTTTTTCATTTCATTCCCCCTCCATTAGTGTTTTGCGAAGCTTTTTCTTCGCTCTGTTATATTTGGAAAGAACGGTAGATAGAGGAAGTGACATAAGTCCTGCTATTTCGATATGTTTTAGCCCCGTTACGGCGTGGAGCATGACAATCTGTCGCTCATCATCCCCCAGACGCTCCATGGCAGCTTCAAGAACCAGCCTGTCATCGGTGCTTACCGAAGGGTAATCGGCCAAATGTTCATGCCAATCATCATCTGGAAGCTCAGAGCTTTTAGACCTTTCACGTAAAAGGCTTGTGGAAATATTTCTCGCAATGGTCAGTATCCATGCCATGGGCTTTCCCTGAGAGACATAGCTCTCGGCCGCATTCCATATCTTAACATAGCACTCCTGTAACACATCCTCCGCATCATGGGCGTTCTTAACGATGGACAGGGCAAAGCCATAAACCGACGCTTTAGTTACCTCAAAAAGCTCTGCCAAGGCATTTTTATCACCCATGGCAATCCTTTCAAGGCAATCATCCAGCGCAAGCTGGCTCAAAGCGGTATTTCGTTCGGTCGACGTCGTTCCAAACAAGCTATCCTCGCCTCCTGTCATCATATTAACGCTGGGGGAGGGTTGTTTATTGCAATATGGGAAAAAGATTTTCCACTACCGCCCCTATCCCTTGTTTTTCCCTCCGCCAAAGGAAAGGAATTTACTTATAATATAGTTTAAAATCACAATCACAAAAGACACAATAATCTTTGCCGGAAGCCCCTCGACCCCAAAAAGGGTTTGGTTAAAGCCCCATGAAACCAAGGCGGGGACAGCCGCAACCTCTAAAACGCCGGTAAGCAACCGTCCGCCGAAAAATGTAAAAGCCTCACGAATAAGCTGTAAAGCTTTCCAGCCGCAACTTTTAAAAACCCAAATTTTATTTGTTATGAAAGCCGTTGAAACAGCTATTATCCACGCAATTATACCGGAGCTATACAAATCAAGCCCCAAAGTTCTGACACAGAGGCTATATATAAGCCAGTTTACAAATGTGGTCAGTAAACCGAATATGAAATACATAATAAATTCCCGATGCCTTTTAATAAAGCTCCAAACTGTTGGAATTTTGTCCTCCAAGATTAACGCCTCCAAGATTTAATGGTCCTTTCTGGCAGCCTGTGCAGCATTCAGCCATTTTACCACACAAGGCTAATATGTCAACACATCCGCTTTTAAACAAAAAATTGCCTCTGCCGATATTACCGGCGGAGGCAGTTTTCATTTTTAAATATTCTTGACCATTTGCCTGTATTCCAAGGGCTTGTATCCAAGCTTTTCATAAAGGCGGATGGCCTTTGTATTCCCCTGCATAACCTCAAGGCGAAATCGCCTTGCCTTGGGGTATTCCCTTTCTATAAAGGCGAAAAACTCCCGCCCGTAGCCCTTGCCACGGTAAGCTTCGGTGATATACAGCTCCTCTGCCAACACGACCATTCCGCCAACCTCGTTGGAATAGGTAAAAGATAAAAGTCCGTAGCCCACAGGCTTTCCCTCGTGTTCAATCATCAAGGCCCGCATAAATGGAGATTTATCCATAGCGGCCTTAAAGGTCGCCTCAAAATTTTCTGGCTCCACTGGACTTGAAACCGCCTCGGAGGAATAAAAGCTCTTTACCATAGATAAAAAGACATCCTTATCCCTTTCCTGCAAATCACGAAACACAGCCTTTTCTCCTTTGTTTATTCCAGCACCGCACCCTTTGCCGCACTTGTGACCATGCGGGAATAGCGGGCAAGATAGCCAGTTTTTATCTTCGGCTGGGGGCAGACCCACTTTTCACGGCGCTTTTGAAGCTGGCTTTCAGGCACCTTAAGCTCAATCTTGCAGGCAGGTATATCTATTGCAATAGTATCTCCCTCGCAAACCAGAGCAATTGCTCCTCCCAAAGCCGCCTCCGGCGACACATGGCCGATAGACGCTCCACGGGTTGCGCCGGAAAATCGCCCGTCGGTAATGAGAGCAACTTCCTTGTCGAGACCCATTCCTGCAATGGCGGAGGTAGGGTTTAGCATTTCTCTCATGCCGGGGCCGCCCTTGGGCCCTTCATAGCGAATGACAACCACATCTCCGGAAACTATTTTTCCGGAGATAATTGCGGCAATGGCATCATCTTCACATTCAAAGACCCTTGCAGGCCCTTCATGCTGCATCATCTCAGGTGCAACGGCAGACTGCTTTACAACACAGCCCTCAGGGGCAAGGTTTCCGAAAAGTACGGCTATGCCGCCGTTTTTTGAAAAAGGATTTTCAACGGGGCGGATAATTTCCTCGTCAAGATTTTTATGCCCCTTAAGGTTTTCTTCCAAGGTTTTTCCCGTACAGGTCATAACGGAGGTATCTAAAAGCTCAAGCTTATTAAGCTCTGCCATAACGGCGTGGACACCGCCAGCTCTGTCTAAATCCTCCATATAGGTGTCCCCTGCCGGTGCAAGGTGGCAGAGGTTTGGAGTTTTCGCCGAAAACTCATTTGCCATGTGAAGGTTAAGCTCAACCCCCGCCTCATGGGCAATGGCGGGAATGTGGAGCATGGTGTTTGTTGAACATCCAAGAGCCATATCAACTATCTCGGCATTGTGGAAAGCGGCCTCCGTCATAATGTCTCGGGGGCGAATATCCTTTTCATAAAGCTCCATAACCTTCATGCCCGCCTCCTTGGCAAGACGCAGCCTTGCGCTCATAACAGCGGGTATGGTGCCGTTGCCCGCAAGGGCCATTCCCAAAGCTTCGGTAACGCAGTTCATGGAGTTTGCTGTGTACATACCCGAGCAGGAGCCGCAGGTGGGACAGGCGGAGTTTTCATAGGCTTCAAGCTCATCTTCGCCGATTTTTCCGGCATGATAGGCGCCCACTGCCTCGAACATGGAGGACAGGCAGCTTCGCTTATTTTCATACCTTCCTGCCAGCATTGGCCCGCCGGAAACAAAGATTGTGGGCACATTTATTCTTGCTGCCGCCATAAGCAGCCCCGGAACATTTTTGTCGCAGTTTGGAATCATAACAAGGGCGTCAAACTGGTGAGCCAGAGCCATACACTCTGTGCTGTCGGCTATAAGGTCCCTTGTAACAAGAGAATATTTCATCCCCTCATGTCCCATTGCGATACCGTCACAAACGGCAATGGCAGGGAACACCACCGGTGTTCCCCCTGCCATCAAAACTCCTGTGCGTACGGCTTCGGTTATTTTATCAAGATTCATATGTCCGGGGACGATTTCGTTATAGGAGCTTACAATGCCCACCATAGGGCGCTCCATCTCCGTTTTCGTCATGCCCAAAGCCTTAAAAAGACTTCTGTGAGGAGCCTTGGACACACCGGCTCTGCAACTGTCACTTTTCATATTGATACTCCTTCAGGAAAAAGCTGAAACCCTTGGCAGCTTCCTTACTTTTTAAGCCAGCTCATCATCTTGCGAAGCTCTTTTCCAACCTTCTCCAGAGGATGCTCCGCTTCCTTGCGGCGTGTTGCCAAAAATCTTGCCTTACGTCCGCTGGAAAACTCCTGAATAAATTCGCTGGCAAAGGTGCCGTCTTGAATTTCAGAGAGGATATTCTTCATTTCCTTACGGGTATCATCGGTTATAAGGCGGCGTCCGCTTCTGTAATCGCCGTATTCAGCGGTGTTGGAAACGCTGTAACGCATCATTGCAAAGCCACCGCTGTTAATAAGGTCAATAATAAGCTTCATCTCGTGGATACACTCAAAGTATGCCATTTCCGGCTCATAGCCCGCTTCCACAAGAGTGTCAAAGCCTGCCTTCATAAGCTCTGTAACTCCGCCGCACAAAACAGCCTGCTCACCGAAAAGGTCGGTTTCCGTTTCTTCCCTAAAGTTTGTTTCAAGGATGCCCGCACGGCCTGCTCCTATGCCGGAGGCGTAGGCAAGGGCAAAATCCTTTGCCTTTCCTGTGTAGTCCTGATGAATTGCGATAAGGCTGGGAACACCCTTTCCTTCCTCATACTGGCTGCGAACGGTATGTCCGGGGCCTTTGGGGGCAACCATGGTAACGTCCACATTGGCGGGGGGGATTATCTGATTATAGTGGATGTTAAAGCCATGGGCAAACATAAGCATATTGCCCTCGGAAAGGTTCGGGAGAACCTCGTTTTCATAAAGGTCGGGAGCAGTTTCATCGGGAACCAGCATCATAATAAGGTCGCCTGCCTTTGCGGCCTCAGCAACGGTCATAACCTTAAGTCCAGCTTTTTCGGCCTTTTCCCAGCTTGAGGAGGTCTTTCTTAGTCCGACGACCACATTGACTCCGGAGTCCTTAAGGTTAAGGGCATGGGCGTGGCCCTGACTGCCGTATCCGATTATGGAAACGGTGCGCCCCTTCAAAAGTTCCATATTGCAGTCTGTGTCGTAGTACTTGTTAATCATAATGGTCGTCTCCTTTTAATATAAAAATATAAAATATTTATCTCAATAGGCGATAAGTTTCGCCCTGCCGATTTTTTTACAGGCGCTCTGTTTACGCCCTGTGGCTTGTTTTGTCAATACATTCCATGGTTTTTGAGCCACGGTCAATGGCTGTTACCCCTGTTCTACATAATTCCAGTATGCCGTACTTTTCCACAACATCCAAAAAGCCGTCTATCTTGCAGGGCTTTCCCGTCAGCTCGCATACCATGCTACCCGAGGAATAGTCTACAATGCTGGCCTTATAAATCTCGCAAATATCACGAATAGCGGCCCTTTGAGACTCCTCTGCAGAAATCTTAACCAAAAGAAGCTCTCGAAGGATTGCGCTGTTTTCGTCTTGAAGCTGAACAGCCTTAACCTCAACAAGCTTTTTCGTCTGGAGAATAATTTGCTCTATCACCCTGTCGTCCCCACCGGCTGAAATGGTGATGCGTGATATGGAAGGGTCATTGGTTTCGGAAACTGTGAGTGAATCGATATTGTAGCCCCGCCGTCCAAAAAGCATGGACACACGGGATAAAACGTTTGCGTTGTTTTCAACAAGCAGAGCGATTATAACTTTTTTATCCATCATCTTTCCTCCCACCTATTCCAAAATTGCACTGCGCACAGTTCCGCCTGCCGGTATCATGGGAAGAACTCTTTCCTCCCTGTCTATGGGGCAGACAATCCAAGAGGGGCCTTCGCCGGCGGCGGCAAGCTCCAAAGCTTTTTCAAACTCTTGCCTTGTTTCCGCCTTGTATCCTCTGGCACCAAAACCCTCGGCAACCTTTATATAATCCGTTTTCCGCTCGGGCTGGGTGGCAAAATAATGTTTATTGTAAAAACTGGTCTGCCACTGGCGAACCATGCCCAGCACCTTATTGTCAAGAATAACCGTTATAACGGGAAGATTGTTTGAAACCGCTGTGCAGGCTTCGTTCATGTTCATGTGGAAACTGCCGTCACTGGTGATGTGAAAAACTGTGGTGTTGGGGCAGCCTATTGCAGCGCCAATTGCGGCGCCATAGCCAAAGCCCATGGTTCCAAGACCGCCGCTGGTGAGAAAGCCACGGGGACGGGTTTTTTTGCAAAACTGTGCAGCCCAAATTTGGTGCTGACCCACATCCGTTGCGACAATGGCCTTTTCCCCAAATTTTTCGCCTATAAGCTCCATTATATCACTGGGGCGCAAGCCTTTAAAGTCTCCATCGTACATTGTTTCGTCCTCTGCCCGCCACTTTTTAATTGTTTCCAGCCATTCGGGATAACGGGTGTCGTCTAAAAGGGGCAAAAGAGCCTCTAAGGTAAGCTTTATATCTCCGACTATGGCATGGTCTATGGAAACGTTTTTGCGAATTTCACTTTCGTCAATGTCAATATGGACTATGGTTGCGTGGGGGGCAAAATCCCTAAGGTTCAAGGCCACACGGTCGGAAAACCTTGTGCCCATGGCTATGAGAAGGTCGGTTTCGTCTATGGCCCTGTTTGCCGTCATGCTGCCGTGCATACCGATTATTCCTAAATCAAGCTCGTCTCCAAAGCCCACAACTCCCGTTCCCATAATAGTGTGGCAGGCAGGTATGCCGGTTTTTTCGATAAAACTGCAAAACTCTTCGCTTGCTCCGCTGCTTATAAGTCCTCCGCCAAAGCAGATGGTGGGGCGCTTTGACTTTTTTATAAGCTCGGCAATTTTTATAAGGTCTTTTTCCTCGGGCTTTCCCGAAGCTGTGCGCTCATAGCACGGCACGTTCGAAAACTCGCACATAGCCGCTGTTATATCTTTTGGAATGTCCACCAAAACAGGGCCACAACGGCCGCTGTTTGCAATTCTAAAGGCATCCCGCAGGGTATCGGCAAGCCTTGTAATGTCCCGCACAGCGTAGTTATGCTTTGTTATGGGTTGGGTTATACCGGCTATAAAGACCTCCTGAAAGCTGTCTTTGCCGATAAGGTCTGTGCCCACATTGGCGGTTATAACCACCATGGGAATGCTGTCAAGATAGGCTGTTGCAATGCCCGTTACGGTGTTTGTGGCTCCGGGGCCGCTGGTGGCAAGAACAACGCCGGTTTTTCCTGTGGCTCTTGCATAGCCGTCTGCCGCATGGGTTGCGCCCTGCTCATGGGCTGTTAGGTAGTGATGAATTTTGTCCTGTCTGTGGTACAGCGCCTCATAAATGTTTATGGCAGCGCCGCCGGGGTATCCGAACAGATGCTCAACACCCTGCTCGATGAGGACCTCTGTGATTATTTCCGCTCCTGTCAGTTTCAAAGCTCATTCCTCCTGTTTTTTACCGGAAGCATGGGCAGCACCCCTTTGTACTTCCTTAAAGTCATTTTCTTGGCCATTTCTTCTACTACTTTAAATCGGTAATGTGTGTTTATATACAAAAAGCCCCTGTCTCTCACGCATAACTTAAGAGACAAAGGCAAAAACCTCTGCGGTACCACTCTTCTTGCTCTTTTTCTGGCGCTGCACTGCCGAAAAAGAACCACTTCTGAAGGTCTAATAACCTTCGGCGCTGTAACGGGCGCAGCCGTTTATACTTACACAGGCAAAAAGCCTTTCAGCAAACTGCTTCGGGATGATTTTCATAAATAAGACATGACACCGTCTTTCACCTGTTTAACGGCTCTCTTTGGACTGACTTATAACTACTCGTTCCCATCATAGCATTTGAATATTTGATTGCACCTATCATACAACAATAAAAAAGAAATTGTCAACTGTATGTTTATCTAAATTTCTCTCTGCTTCCTCCTGCTTTTATATTCATTCTATCGGGCTTTTCTTCAAAACAACTGAAAACCCTTTTGTTTTCCCTTTTTACTCTAACAAGAAGCTCATAATCGGCTTCTTGTAATCTTAGTATATGGGCGATATATACAAAAATTCAAATTCCTCTTGACAAAGACTCTTTGCCTGTGTTAGCTTTAGCACAATAAATTAAATGCGACGACAGGGACAAAGCAGGTCAAGGGCATCAAAGAGAGCCGTTACATTGGTGTAAGACGGTATGCTGTGACATTTGCGAACTCACCCTTGAGCAGTCGGCTGAAGGCATTTTGCCCAAGGCCGCACCGGATTTCCTCACCGTTACCAAAGAGGCAGCATTGAACTCGATGCTGAAAGCGGACAGTTTACTGTCAATTGAAGTGGTACCGCGGATGCTTTTAAGCCTTCGTCTTCTAAATGTAGAAGACAAGGGCTTTTTTTGTTATCTAAAAAGGAGGTTAAATTTATAATATGAGGAAAATAAAGGTCTTTGACACCACCCTGAGGGACGGTGAGCAGTCTCCCGGATGCAGCATGAATTTAAGTGAAAAGCTGGAAATGGCAAGACAGCTTGACGCTCTGGGTGTTGATGTTATAGAGGCAGGCTTTGCCATAGCCTCGCCGGAGGACTTTAAAAGTGTTGAAGCTATCTCCAAAACCGTAGAACGCTGTAAGGTTGCAAGTCTCGCCCGCTGCACACAGGGAGACATTGACGCCGCTTGGAATGCCGTTAAAGGCGCGAAGTACCCGCGCATTCACGTTTTCCTTGCAACAAGCGACATACACATGGAGTTTAAGCTTAAAATGAGCCGTGAGCAGGTTTTGGAAAGCATCACAAAGCATGTTTCTTATGCAAAATCTTTTTGCGAGGATATAGAGTTTTCCGCAGAGGATGCCTCCCGCAGCGACAGGGACTTTTTGGTCAAATGCTGTGAAACCGCCATAAACGCCGGAGCAACAGTTTTAAACATCCCCGACACTGTGGGCTATTCCACCCCCATGGAAATGTTCGAACTTATAAGCTATCTTCGGGAAAACACAAAAGGCATCGAAAATGTGGACATTTCCTGCCATTGCCATGACGACTTGGGAATGGGAGTTGCAAACTCCCTTGCCTGTCTGCAAGCAGGGGCAACACAGGTGGAATGTACAATTAACGGCATAGGCGAAAGGGCAGGAAACGCAAGCCTTGAAGAAATCGTTATGGCTCTTAAAACCCGCAGGGAATATTACCAGATGGAGTGCGGCGTGGACACCCACCAAATCTACAAGTCCAGTAAGCTTTTGTCCTCCATAACCGGTGTTCCCGTTTCCCCCAGTAAGTCCATAGTGGGGGCAAATGCCTTTGCCCACGAATCCGGCATCCACCAGCATGGGGTTTTGGCAAATGCTCTTACTTATGAAATAATGAAGTCCACAGATGTGGGCATACCTGAAAACACCATGGTTTTAGGTAAGCACAGCGGAAAACACGCCCTGCGTGACCGCCTTTCCCAGCTTGGCTATGAGCTTACAAAAGAGCAGCTTGATGATGTATTCAATCGCTTCAAGGCTCTTGCCGACAAGAAAAAAAGCCTTACCGACAGCGATATTGAGGCTCTTGCCCTGTCTAATACCCATGGGGTTTCCGAAACCTATGAGCTTGTTAGCCATATGGTTACAACGGGAACAGACACGCCCAATGTTGCCACAATAAAGATTAAAAAAGGCGATGAGCTTATCGAGGAAGTCGCCATGGGCACAGGCCCAATAGACGCCGCTTATAAGGCCATAGACCGCATTACAGGCTTGGATATTTTCCTTGATAACTTTAGACTTAATGCCGTAACCGACGGCGAGGATGCCATGGGCGAGGCTGTGGTTAAGCTTAAAGCCGGCAAAAACCTATACACCGGCTGTGGACTGTCAACGGATATTATAGAGTCCTCCATCCGTGCCTATGTAAACGGCATAAACAAAATTGTGGGCGGCATTTAGGCTCTTTTTCCGCCAGCCTAGAAGCGGTACGTCTGAAAGGAAATAATTATAATGGCAATGACAATGACGCAAAAAATACTTGCCGCCCATGCAGGTCTTTCCCATGTGGAGGCAGGTCAGCTTATAAAGGCAAGGCTTGACCTTGTTCTGGCAAACGATATAACCGGCCCTGTGGCTATAAACGAGTTTTACAAGGCAGGTTTTGAAACTGTTGATAAAAATGCCCGTATAACCCTTGTTATGGACCACTTTGCCCCTAATAAGGACATAAAGTCGGCGGAAAGCTGCAAAAAATGCCGCAGCTTTGCAAAGCGCTTTGACTTAGAGCATTTTTATGATGTGGGTGAAATGGGCATAGAGCATGCCCTTATTCCCGAAAAGGGACTTATAGCTCCTGGGGAAACGGCAATAGGAGCAGATAGCCACACCTGTACCTATGGCGCACTAGGAGCTTTTTCCACAGGAGTTGGCTCAACGGACATGGCAGCTGCCATGGCAACGGGAGAAGGCTGGTTTAAGGTGCCCTCTGCCATAAAGGTGAACCTTAGGGGGGAAATGGGGAAATACGTCAGCGGCAAGGATGTTATCCTCCACCTTATCGGCATGATAGGTGTGGATGGCGCTCTTTATAAATCCTTGGAGTTTTCCGGTGAGGGGCTTAAAAACCTTACAATGAGCGACAGGCTTACAATATCAAACATGGCAATAGAAGCGGGGGCAAAAAACGGCATTTTCCCTGTGGACGAAATAACAATTGAGTATATGAAAGACCGCTGTAACCGCAAGTGGCAGGCTTTCAGCGCCGACTCTGACGCCTCTTACGACAGGGTTATAGACATTGACCTCGCCTCCGTTCCCTGCACAGTTTCCTATCCCCATCTTCCGGAAAACACCCATCCTGCAAGTGAGGGCGGAGATATTGAAATTGACCAAGTGGTCATAGGAAGCTGCACCAACGGCAACATAGAGGATATGGCGGCAGCGGCAGAGATTTTAAAGGGCAGGCGGATAAAAAAGGGTCTGCGGGCCATTGTTATCCCCGCCACCCCTAAAATTTATATGGAATGCATCGACAGGGGCTACACGAAAATCTTCATGGAGGCTGGCTGCATAGTTTCCACCCCCACCTGCGGCCCATGCCTTGGGGGTCACATGGGCATTTTAGCATCAGGTGAGCGCTGTGTGTCCACCACAAACCGCAACTTTGTAGGGCGCATGGGTCACACAGAAAGTGAGGTTTATCTTGCCTCTCCCGCTGTTGCAGCTGCCAGCGCCATTACAGGGCATATAAGCCATCCCAAGGAGGTAGAAATCATATGAAAGCTCAGGGAAACGCAATAAAATACGGCAACAACGTGGACACCGACGTTATAATCCCCGCCCGCTATCTTGCCACTCAGGACGTTAAAGAGCTTGCCTCCCACTGTATGGAGGACTTGGACAAAAGCTTTGTCAGCCGTGTTAAAGACGGCGACATTATGGTGGCAGGGCAAAACTTTGGCTGTGGCTCCTCTCGTGAGCATGCTCCCATTGCCATTAAGGCGTCGGGCATCTCCTGTGTTATAGCCAAAAGCTTTGCGAGGATTTTTTATAGAAACAGCATAAACATAGGTCTTGCAATTTTAGAGTGCGACGAGGCCGCCGAAAATATAAACGAGGGTGACGAAGTCTCCGTTGACTTTGACACAGGAGTTATAGAAAATCTTACAAAGGGCGAAAGCTATAAGGCCGCCCCCTTTCCGGAGTTTATAAAAAACATGATAGATAAGGGCGGGCTTATGAATTCTATAAAAGAGGGCAGATAAAATGACAAAAAACATAGCGATAATCCGTGGGGACGGTATAGGCCCCGAAATAATGGAGCAGGCCCTTGCCGTGTTGGATGCAATCTCCGAAAAGTATGCAATCAGCTTCAACTATATGGATGCCCCCATGGGGGGCGAGGCCATTGACCGCTTCGGTGACCCCCTGCCTGAGGAAAGCCTTAAAACCTGCCTTTCCTCGGACAGTGTTCTCATGTCTGCCATAGGCGGCCCTAAGTGGGACGAAGTTCCCAAGGAAAAGCGCCCCGAGCGTGGGCTTTTGCGCCTTCGTGCGGGGATGGAGCTTTATTCAAACCTTCGTCCGGCAAAGATTTTTCCCCAGCTTCGGGACGCCTCTCCCCTTAAGCCCTCTATTGTTGATAAGGGCATAGACCTTATTATAGTAAGGGAGCTTATAGGCGGGGCGTATTTCGGCGAGCATAAAACCGAAATGATAAATGGTCAGGAATATGCCAGCGATATAATGGGCTATTCCCGAAATGAAATAGAGCGCATTGCCCACGTAGCCTTTAAAACCGCCATTTTGCGGAACAAAAAGGTTTGCTCTGTGGATAAGGCAAATGTGCTGGACTCTTCAAAGCTGTGGCGGCGGGTTTTAAACGAGGTTTCGGTTCAATATCCTGATGTGGAGCTTTCCCATATGTATGTGGATAACTGCGCCATGCAGCTTGTTCGTGACCCCTCCCAGTTTGACGTTATTGTTACGGAAAATCTCTTTGGGGACATTCTTTCCGACGAGGCCAGCCAAATTTGCGGCAGCATCGGCATGATTGGCTCTTGCAGTCTTGGCTCCGGCACTCGGGGGCTTTATGAGCCTATCCATGGCAGTGCTCCGGATATTGCGGGAAAAAACCTTGCCAATCCTCTAGCCATGATTTTATCCGCCGCCATGATGCTCCGCATGAGCTTTGATATGGAAGTGCAAGCCGAGGCAATTGAAAAGGCTGTGGAGGCAGTTTTGGACGAAGGATTGCGAACGGGCGATACCATGAGTGAGGGCACAAGGCTTCTTGGCTGTCATGAGATTGGAAAAGCCGTCTGCGAAAAGATTTTATCAGCTTAATAGAGAAACTAGCCTAGCCAATATAATCCGAACCCGTTTCGCAAGGCAAGGCAAAAATTCGCAGTTGTGGTTTGTCCACTGCAAGAATTTTTAACGCAGCATGGCGGGAAATTCGTCAAAAGATGGGCGTTGAACGGTAGTGACAACACGCCCTAATAAGACAAAAGCTGTAATTTTTCACAAAGGAATTGAAAAGCGGGCATTTTGGTGCTATCATTAGCTGTATTAGCCGAAAGGCAGAACATTTGACGGAGGAAGCGTATATGATAGTCATTAACTGCAGCTTTATAAGCGAAACAACAGACATGAAGGACTTTTACAAGGTTCTCTGCGACGAGGGCTTTGTGGAAGGCTCCCGCAAGGACAAGGGCAATGTGATGTATGATTTTTACATCAGCGCCGACGATTCCAAAAAAATGATGCTCATTGAAAAGTGGGAAACCTTAGAGGACCTTCAGGCTCACTCCGAAACCGAGCTTTTCCAGAAGTTCCGCCCCACCTGCAAGGAGCATAGTGTGAAAACCCGCCTTGCCATGTATGAGGAATAAGCCGCCGCTTTTTAAAAAACCGCTCGGACTATTTGTCCGAGCGGTTTTTTGCTGTTTTTTAATTAGCTTTTTATCGGGCTTTTATCAGTTGTACTCTACAGTAT
>JAAYFX010000337.1 GCA_012728025.1 Clostridiales bacterium | reverse complement strand
CTACGGGGGGGATTGGGTGAGCGGCTGTGGATCATGGATACGATGGCGGCGGGAGAATTTGCCAGTCTCTGCTTTTTCGGCCTGCTGAAGCGCAGACTCGGCCACCGATGCAGGCGAAGCCAGGCCAAGTTCCTGCAATGCTGTTTCAGCGTGCGCTGCCCGCGCTTCAAAGGCGTGCAAATCCGCTAAGGTTTTCTCATCAAGGCGCTCCTTAGACTCGAAGTACTTCAATCGCGGGTAGCGCCCAGCCAGTGCAACTCCCCAGTTAAGTGCAGGGTTCCACCATGAGTTGATTTCCCTACCCTTCCCGCTAAGATGCTGCTCCAGCACGTCATCGAGGGCGCCATTCAACAGCTTCAGATCGAAATTTACGCCTGGCACTGAGTCTTTGGGTCCGGCATTATAGGCGTCTATACCCGTTCGTGAGGGTCCTGTGCGGGTATCTCTATAACGTGCGAGGGTCATCATATCACTGGCGAGCACCGGCTCATTAACTGGCAGACGTATGGCCTCGGGATCCCCCATTAGCTGACCCCACGACATGCGAATGAAGGTGTGCTGGTCTTCCATGCCGTGATGCGTGCAGCGAAGTCCGATGGCATAGGCTTCTAGGGGCTCCTGCAAGAACTGAAACCCGGTATAGCGCGCCCAGCGGATCACGAGAAACTCATGTGCAGCGGCGCCGGGCAGATGAAAGTTCACCTCTTGCAGGTAGTCCAGCACGATCCGCACCTGCTCGTCCGATAGCTCAAGGTCCTCGTGCAGCGGGTACATCCCTTCATACGTGTTGCGCACTGGTCTGGGGCGCGCGGCAATATAGGCATCTAGCTCGGCTTGGGTACGTGGGCGTGTTTTATTGAAGGTCATGAAACGACTTCCTTTTCTTCTTGCGAATTATTAGATCAGATCAGCTGGTTGCGGTCGTAGAAATCCGTATCCTCGAAGTAGCCCCCGCGGCCCTCAAGGATAATATCGTAGCGGTTTACCACCTCAATACGCTCCAACCACTTCAGACTGCGAAACCCAGTCGAAGTTTCCAGACGCAGCCGCACTGGCGCACCATTTTTAGCTGGAATCTCGCCTTCGTCGTTGAGCTCAAAGGCTATCAGCGTCTGCGGCATTCGTGCTTCAACCATGGGGGTGGACTCGTAATACGTTCCCCCTTCGTACAGGACGTCATCGCGGCCCATGTTCTGGAAGCTGGTATATACCACATCCGTGGCGCCAGGCAAAGGCCCTACCAGCTCTAAAAGCGCCGATACGGGAATACCGCGCCACCGCCCAATCGAGGTGAAGCCCTGCACACAATGGTGAAGCGTGGTCTGCGAGTGGCCCGCAGCCAGCTCGCGAAGTTCGGCAATGGTCAGCGTCATGGGGCGTTCCACGTAGCCACCAATCTCGAGCACGTAGTCGTCCTCGTAGCAGTTGGCCATCAGCGCCAGATACTCCTCGGTCTCTGGTGGCCGTCCGCTGCCACGGAAGTTCTGCGTGGTGTTAACTAGACCCACATCTTTACCCGTAATATTCGAGCGATCGTAGTGCATACGCGCGGGCAGCTTATAGAGCAGATTCGACCACGGCCGCACAATAATATTATGCAATCGCTCAACGGCACGGCCGTCCGCTAAGGTCCACCGTGTGGCAACCACGTGCAGAACAATAACTAGAATGAGCCCAATACTAAAAATGACACCACCCAAAACAGGATTATTGGAATGCCCCAATACCATCTTGGATGTCTCGTGCAAATAACCGTGAAGAAAGACCAAAGGCACGTGTATGACGAAAAATGCCACATAACCCACTAGACAAAAAAAGTGAATGCTACGAATCACTTGGCGGCCACCGAGCGCACGGGTCATGCGCGAAAAATGATTGGCAATGGCAGGAGACTGAGAGGCGCCCGTCAGGATGACCAAAGGCGTTAGTACCAGCATCACAAAGCCGTAAGACAATTGCTGCAAGGCATTAAACACCATGCCATCCACAGGCTGGGGCATGGTGAAAGCCAGATAAGCCAGCATATCGTGACCCGCCTGCGTAAAGGTGTCCCAACTGGTGGGCACGTAGCGTCGCCACTGACCAGTAGCCAGCAGCAACACAAAGTAGATGATCCAACAGCTCACAAAACCCGTAACGGTGATGAAATGCCAGTAACGCCCCAGACCCAACAGGCGACGCCCAGGCAGCGAAATACGAGGAGAATAATCGCTGTCCTCCCCGCCCACCGTGTAGTATTTGTGCTTAGGCTCATCTTGAACCGTAAACTGCG
>JAAYFX010000057.1 GCA_012728025.1 Clostridiales bacterium | reverse complement strand
GTTGACGAGGGCTTGGAGCTTTTAGACACTCCGGGCATACTTTGGCCACGATTTGACAGCCAGACGGTAGGGGAGAACCTTGCTTTTACCGGCGCTGTTCGTGACGAGGTAATCGACAGGGAGCTTCTTTGTGCAAATCTTATGGCTAGACTGCGGGAGCTTTATCCCGAAAGTATAACGAACCGCTATAAATTTACACCGGAGCCTGAAGCTTCAGGCTTGGAACTTTTGGAAATGGCGGCAAGGAAGCGTGGCTTTCTTATATCCGGCGGGGAGTATGACTTAGAGCGTATGGCGGCGGTTTTGCTGGATGAATTCCGAGGGGGCAAGCTCGGTCGTATAAGCCTTGAGCGCCCTTCTGATTTTATACAATAAAGCTTTTGATTGGTGCCTTGTATGGATATTGATTTATGGGAAATTGAAAATGAAATTATAAAAGGTGGGTTTTCTCCCCTTTGCGGGGTGGACGAGGCAGGCAGAGGGCCGCTGGCAGGCCCTGTCTGTGCGGCGGCAGTTATTTTACCTCAAGGTTTTTTGCCCGAGGGTTTAAACGACTCAAAAAAGCTTAGCGCCAAACGAAGGGAAGCTCTTTTTGATATAATTTGCGAAAACGCTCTTTCCTTTTCAGTGGCCTTTGCGGATGTTGAGGAAATTGAAAGTCTTAACATTTTAGGCGCAACTTATCTTGCCATGAACCGTGCCATAGAAGGGCTTAAAATAAGCCCCAAGCTCTGCCTTATAGACGGCAACCGCAGCACTGGGATAAAGCACAAAAACCGCTGTATTACCGGCGGGGATGGAAAAAGTGCAAGTATCGCAGCAGCCTCCATTTTGGCGAAGGTTTCACGAGACAGGCTTATGATTTCCTATGATGAAACATATCCCGAATACGGCTTTTCGCAGCACAAGGGCTATGGCACCGCAATGCACTATAAGGCCCTTCGTGAGCATGGACCCTGCCCTATACACAGGCCTTCCTTTCTTAAAAAAGGTCTGCATGGGGAGGACAGCTAGTGGAAAAGCGTCTTTTGGGCCGCTGGGGCGAGCAGACGGCGGCAAATTATTTGAAATCAAAGGGCTTTAAAATAATCGGCATGAACTATTCCTGCCGTATGGGGGAAATTGACCTTATAGCCGAAAACAGAAAATACATAGTTTTTGTCGAGGTTAAGCTTCGCAAATCCAAAAGCTTTGCCCTTGCCCGAGAGTATGTAAATCGCTCAAAGCAGGAAAAAATTAAAATAACCGCTTCTCTGTGGCTTTCCCAAAACGAAACAAAGCTTCAGCCACGCTTTGATGTAATCGAAATATATGCGCCCGAGGGGGTAAAGTCTCCCTTGGTGGACATAAACCATATAGAAAACGCCTTTGAATAAGGAGCGCCGATATGAAATACTTAAGCACAAGAGATAAAGAAAAATCCGTTTCCGCCGCCGAGGCCATAGCACAGGGACTTTCCGACGAGGGTGGATTGTTTCTTCCCGAGAGCATTCCCCTTTTAGAGCAGGCAGAGCTTGAAAGCCTTTTGAAAATGCACTATCGTGATAGGGCTGTCTTTATAATGGGAAAGTTTTTAGACGAGTTTTCCAAAGAGGAGCTTTTAAGCTTTGTTAAGCAGGCTTATTCTGAAAACTATGATGATGAAAGCATTGCTCCCACTCACTTTTTAAACGACTCCACAGGCTTTTTAGAGCTTTGGCATGGGCCTACCTGCGCCTTTAAAGACATGGCCTTGCAAATGCTGCCCCTTTTGCTGACCGCCTCCCTTAAAAAGATTGGCGAGCAGCGCAAGGTTTGCATACTTGTTGCCACCTCCGGAGACACAGGCAAGGCGGCCTTAGAGGGTTTTGCCGATGTTTCGGGGACTTCCATTGTGGTTTTTTATCCCCGTGACGGCGTTTCCGACGTGCAAAAGCTGCAAATGACCACTCAGCGTGGGGAAAATGTTCTTGTCTGTGCGGTTGAGGGTAATTTTGACGATACACAAACAGGTGTAAAGGAAATCTTTGGGGATAAAGATTTTGCCGAGAAGCTTAACGAAAAGAGCATTTTTCTATCTTCGGCAAACTCCATAAACTGGGGCAGACTTTTGCCGCAGATAGTTTATTATTTTTCTTCATACTGTGACTATGTAAATTCGGGCAGAATCAAAATGGGCGACGAAATTGACTTTTGCGTTCCCACTGGCAACTTCGGTGATATTCTTGCCGGCTGGTATGCAAAAAAAATGGGGCTTCCCATTCGCCGTCTCATTTGCGCTTCAAACAGCAACAATGTTCTTACGGATTTTATAAAAACCGGAGTGTATGACCGCAACCGCAAGTTTTTCACCACCATTTCACCTTCTATGGACATTTTGGTTTCCTCGAACCTTGAAAGGCTTCTTTTTATGCTGTCTGATGACAGCGCTGTAAAAGGCTGGATGGAGGAACTGAAAACCACCGGAAAATATGAGGTAGGGGAGAAGGTTCTCTCCGCAATCGCCGCCGATTTTGACTGTGGCTTTGCCACCGACGAGGAAGCAAAACTCTGTATTAAAAAGGTTTTTGACACAGAGGGCTATCTTATGGACACTCATACGGCGGATGCCTTTGTGGTTTTGGAAAAGCTGCGTCGGGAAAAGGGCGAAACCTTCCCCACAGTTATTGTTTCCACCGCAAGCCCCTATAAGTTTTGCGATAGTGTTCTGGAGTCTCTGGGTCAAAAATCTGACCTATCCGGCGCAAAGCTTATAAATGCTCTGGAAGAAGCCTCGGGCACAAAAGCACCCCTGCCCCTTTGTGGTCTTGACGGGAAAAGGCCCCGCTTTTCTGATTGCATAGCAAAAGAGGATATGTCCAAGGCAGTTTTCAATTTTCTTTCCTAGCCGCAAGGTATATGTAGCGTGGGGCTTTTTTGCCCCGCGCCCATCTTAGTGCATTTCGCCATTTCTAGGGGAGAAGGTTGAACAGAAGGTATCCATTTTCATTTCTGCGTTTTCGCTTGCAACCTTAATGTTCTTTGCTTCACAATTATTGCCGTGGCAGTTGTAAATGCAACTTGTAACGGAACACTTTACCCCATCAAGGCAATCCCTGTTTGCTTGTGCATTATTGTGCATAATTTACCTCCAAATTGTTTTTATTTACAGACGGAGAAAAGCATAATAACATATCCCCGCCCTATTTATTATCATCAAATTCAAGTTTTTTATTCTGGAGTCAAAGCTATGTCACTTTACGTTATAGGAGACCTTCATCTTTCGGAAACAGCAAATAAGCCCATGGATATTTTTGGTTCCATTTGGGAAAACCATACAGAAAAGCTAAAGCAGTCCTTTTCAAAGCTTTCACCACAGGATGTCACTGTTATCTGCGGGGACTCCAGTTGGGCCATGGACTTAAAGGGTGCTTTGGAGGATTTTCTTCTTATAGACAGCTTTCCGGGAAGAAAAATTATTTTAAAGGGGAATCACGACTATTGGTGGACAACGGCTACAAAAATGAAAAACTTCTTTAGCCAGCATGGCATAAGCAGTATAGACATTCTCAATAACAACTGTTTCTTTTACGACGAAAACACCGCCATCTGCGGTACCCGTGGCTGGTTTTATGAAGAGGATACCGGCTCTGCCCACGACAAAAAAATATTAAATCGTGAGCTTATGCGCCTTGAAGCCTCGCTTAAAGCCGCCGGTGACTGCGACAAATATGTATTTTTGCACTACCCGCCGAAATACGGCGAATATTCATGCCCTGAAATACTGGATATGCTGGAACAATATAAGGCTGTTTGCTGCTGTGCGGGGCATATACACGGCAAAGGGCTAAAGGGTGTTTTTGAGGGCAGCTTAAGAGGCACTGTACACAAAATGGTCTCGGCAGATTACCTTAACTTTAGCCCATGGCTTTTAATGGCCTCGTAAGTTTGTTAAAAGTTAATAAAAAATGTTTGCAATTAATATTAACATCTGCTACAATGCTGTTTATGTAATTTGTATCATCGGGTAATAGCGATTGCCGATGTAAATGTAGGAGGAAAACCCCATGATTGTCAAAAATGTAGAAAGACCGGACAACAAAACTATAACCTTTCAAGTAGAGGTAAGCCCCGAGGAATTTGAAGAATCCCTCTCAGGCGCTTACCTTAAAAATAGAAAGAACATTGCCGTCGCCGGCTTCCGTAAGGGCAAGGCCCCCAGAATGGTTATTGAGGGTATGTACGGCGCAAATGTCTTTTATGACGATGCTATTGAAGATATTGGCCCTAAGGCATTTGAATATGCCGTCACAACTGAAGAACTGAAAACCGTCGGCCGCCCTGAAATTACCAATGCCGATGTTTCTGACGATAAGGCTTTGGAGCTTTCCTTCAATGTCGCCGCCTATCCCGAGATTACCCTCGGTCAGTACAAGGGCATAGAGGCTGAAAAGCTTGAAATAAATATCACCGATGCCGATGTGGACAAGTATCTTGAAGAAATGCGCAAGCGCAACGGCCGCCAGACTTCCGTTGAGCGTGAGGCTGTTTCCGGTGATATTGTTGTTCTTGATTACGACGGCTACCTTGACGGTGAGCGCTTTGACGGCGGTAAAAATGAAAACCAGCGTCTTGAGCTTGGCTCTAACACCTTTGTCCCCGGCTTTGAAGACCAGATGGTCGGCATGAAGGCGGGAGATGAAAGGGATATAAACATCACCTTCCCCGAGGACTACCATGAAAACCTTGCCGGCAAGGCCGTTGTGTTTAAAGTAAAGGTACATGAGGTTATCGAAACAGAGCTTCCGGAGCTTGACGACGAGTTTGCAAAGGACGTTTCTGAATTTGACACCCTTGACGAGTATAAAAAGGTCATCATGGAGGAGCTTGTAAGTCAGCGCACAAAGGCCGTTGACGAAGACTTTGGCGTTAATGTTATGACTAAGGCAACAGAAAATATGACCTGCGATTTGCCTGATGCCATGATAGAAGAACGTATGTATTCCATCATGAACGAATATGACCGCAGCCTTATGAATCAGGGTATGCGCCTTGAAGAGTATATGCGTCTTTCCGGCATGGACCCCGTATCTTTCCAGAACATTATTCGTCCTCAGGCCGAGGCTCAGGTTAAAACAGACCTTCTTCTTGCCGCCATTGCTGAGGCTGAAAACATTCAGATTTCCGACGAAGAGCTTGAAGAGTCTATAAAAAGCATTGCCGATGCCTACTCTGTAAGTGTCGAGCAGATAAAGGCTTCCGTTCCTGTTGATTCAATGATTGACGATATGCGCAAAAAGAAGGCGAACGACATTATAATGGAAACCGCTGTTGCTGTTGCAGTCACAGAGGAAACCGAGGCTTCTGCAGAATAATATCTGCATTCGTTTCCGAATTGTTCGTAAGTGTTTTTATGAAACCGGTTATGAAAGGAGAATATACCATGAGTTTAGTACCTTATGTTGTAGAGCAGACCTCTCGGGGAGAGCGTTCGTACGATATTTTCTCAAGACTTTTGAATGACCGTATTGTTATGCTTTCTGAAGAGGTAAACGATACCACAGCAAGCCTTATTGTTGCCCAGCTTCTGTATCTTGAGGCACAAGACCCAGATAAGGACATTCAGTTTTACATTAACAGCCCCGGCGGAAGCATCACCTCGGGTATGGCCATATATGACACTATGCAGTATATAAAGCCCGACGTTTCCACCATCTGCATAGGACTTGCTGCTTCTATGGGCGCCTTCCTTCTCTCCAGCGGCGCCAAGGGTAAAAGGATTGCCCTGCCCAATGCCGAAATTATGATTCATCAGCCCTCCGGCGGCAGCCAAGGTCAGGCGACGGATATTGAAATTCAGGCAAAGCGTATTATTAAAATGAAGGAAAAGCTTAACAGAATGCTTGCTGAAAACACCGGCAAGCCCTATGAGCAAATTGCGGCAGACTGCGAGCGTGACAACTTCATGACCGCCGAGGAAGCCAAGGAATACGGTCTTATCGATAAGGTTTTTTATAAACGTATGTAAAATTATATTGTTCGGTGGTTAGAGGAAAATATGGCAAAGTTTGATGAAAATAAGAACATTCGTTGCAGTTTCTGCGGTAAGCCCCAGCCCCTTGTTGAGAGGATGATTGCCGGAAACGGCTCTTATATCTGCGACGAATGTGTGCGTTTGTGTATGAGTATTGTTGATGATATGTACGACCCCGAAAAAAGCGGTGACCTTGAAGCCTGCTGTGCGGAATTAGGTCTGCAGCCGGGGAACCTTCCAAAGCCGGCCGATATAAGGAAGGTTCTTGACGATTATATTATCGGTCAGGAAAAAGCTAAAGTCACCCTTTCCGTCGCCGTATACAACCACTATAAACGTGTGCTTTACGGTAAAAGTAATGATGTGGAGCTTCAAAAAAGCAATATTCTTCTTATAGGCCCCACAGGAAGCGGTAAAACCCTTTTTGCACAGACTATGGCCAAGGTTTTGGATGTGCCCTTTGCCATTGCCGATGCCACCACCCTTACAGAGGCTGGCTATGTGGGCGAGGACGTGGAAAATATCTTGCTCCGCCTTTTGCAGGCAGCGGATTTTGATGTTGAAAAAGCCGAACGTGGCATAATCTACATTGACGAAATGGATAAAATCTCCCGCAAGAGTGAAAACACCTCCATAACCCGTGATGTTTCAGGGGAGGGGGTTCAGCAGGCACTTTTAAAAATTCTTGAGGGAACCGTTGCAAATGTCCCCCCTCAGGGCGGCAGAAAGCATCCCCATCAGGAATTTATAAAGCTTGATACAACAGATATTCTCTTTATATGCGGCGGTGCTTTTGACGGTATTGAGAAGATAATCGAAAATCGCCTTGACCGTAAAAGCATGGGCTTCGGTGCAGAAATCAGAAGCAAAAAAGACGAGGACAAAAACGCCGTTATGCAAGAGGTTCAGCCCCATGATTTGTTAAAATTCGGGCTTATTCCAGAGCTTATCGGCCGCTTACCCGTTATCGCCCCTCTAAATGCCCTTAGAAAAGAGGACCTCATCCGTATTCTTCAGGAGCCGAAAAACGCCTTGACAAAACAGTATAGCTCCCTTTTAAGCTATGACGATGTGGAGCTTATATTTGAGGACGAGGCTTTGGCTGCAATTGCAGATAAGGCTGTGGATATGGAAATTGGCGCTCGGGGTCTGCGAAGCGTAACAGAAAGTATCATGACTGACATTATGTATGAGGTGCCCTCTGATGAGAGCATTACAAAAGTCGTTATTACCGCCGATTGCATAAACAACGGCACTTCACCCCTTGTCTACCGTAAGGGAGCATAGGTTGAAACCACAGGGAGCCGCACTTTTGTGCGGCTTCTTTGATAATATGTCCGCAATCGGTATCACCGGAATTTAAATGCCTGTATCATTAAAATGTTTCAAGCTTTGGTATAAGGCGAAAGTCGCAAACAACAGTCAATTTGACTTGCCCTCGAAAGTAGGATGCTTATGAACGAAATTAAAAACACACCGGAGAGAGAGGCTTATCCTCTCCTGCCAATGCGCGGACTTTCGGTTTTCCCCGATATGCTCATTAACTTTGATGTTGTCCGTGTAAAATCCGTGGCTGCTCTAAATGCCGCCATGAACACAAATCGCCTTATATTTATAGTTGCTCAGAAAGATGTTTCCAAGGAAGCCCCTGAGGAAACGGACCTTTATCAAATAGGAACCCTTTGCCGCATTAAGCAGCTTTTACGCATACCCGGAGCTGACGGTGTTCGTGTTCTTGTGGAGGGACTTTCCAGAGCAAGGCTTGCGAGCCTTGAAGAAAATGACGATTTTTATTTTGCCAATCTTGAGCAGATAGAGATTTCATCAAAATATTCCTCTGTCAGGGCAGAGGCTCTTATTCGGCAGTGTATTGCCCTTTTTGAGGAATATCTAAGGCTTATGGGCACCTTGCCTCCAGAACTTCTTGCCCGTATAGCGGCTTCGGATAACCCTGCTTTCATAGCCGACTATATTGCCCAGAACATTTATATGCGTCCGGAAAAAAAGCAAGCCCTTCTGGAAGAAATAAGACCCCTTTCCCGCATTTCCCTTTTAAACCGCTTTCTGGCTAAGGAAATCAGCATAC
>JAAYFX010000056.1 GCA_012728025.1 Clostridiales bacterium | reverse complement strand
TGACGAGGTTTTGTCCCAGCATTTGGCGGTCATGGACTCTACGGCTACATCCCTTTCAATGGACAACAAAATTCCTGTGGTTCTCTTTGCCTTAAAAGACCCCGAAAACATTCTTCGGGTTATCATGGGCGAGAAAATCGGTACCATTGTTGGCTAAAGGTTTAATTTATTATTTTAACATAACATTTATAAATAATTTTACGGAGGTTAAAATCATGATAGACAAATATCCTGAATATTCCGCAAAAATGCAAAGAACCACTGAGGTTTTAAGCGCTCAGTTTGACTCTGTTCGGGCAGGGCGGGCAAATGTCGCCGTGCTTGACCAGATAAGGGTTGAATACTATGGCACTCCCACGCCCATTCAGCAGATAGCCACTGTGGCAACCCCCGACCCCCGCAGTCTTTCCATCCAGCCTTGGGACGTGTCCTCACTAAAGCTTATCGAAAAGGCCATTTTAGAATCTGATTTGGGCATAAACCCCCAGAATGACGGTAAGGTTATAAGGCTCAATTTCCCTCAACTGACTGAGGAGCGCAGAAAAGAGCTTATTAAACAGATAAAAAAATACGCAGAGGATGCAAAAATTGCCATCCGCAATGTCCGCCGTGATGCCATTGACAATTTCAAGGACCAGAAAAAGAAATCCGAGATAACCGAGGACGACCTGAAGAACGTTGAAAAGGAGCTGCAAAAGCTCACCGACGACTTTATAAAAGAAATTGACAATATCACAGCAAAGAAGGAAAAGGAGCTTTTGGCTATCTGATGAGTCTGTGGCGAAAAAGAAAAAGCGCTCCAAGGGATTTGGATTTAAAAAGCCTTCCCCGACATATTGCCATTATAATGGATGGTAACGGGCGCTGGGCCCAGCAAAGGGGTCTGCCACGTACGGCAGGCCACAGTCGGGGTGCGGAAAACTTTCGGACTGTGGCCACCCATTGTAAGGAAATCGGCATCGAATACCTTACGGTATATGCTTTTTCCACAGAAAACTGGAGCCGCCCCCCCAAGGAAGTAGAAACCATTATGGGGCTTTTGGAAAAGTATCTTTACGAGGCCATAGAGCGCATGGAGCGTGACAAGGTGAAAATGAAGTTTTTCGGGGATGTTTCCGTTTTGCCGAAAAAACTTCGTGAACTTATAGAGCGAACAGAGCTTATCAGTGAAAAGTATGATGGCTGTCAGGTAAATATATGTCTTAATTACGGCGGCAGAGATGATATAATCCGAGGGGCCCAAAGCTATGCTGAGGATTTTGCCGCCGGTAACATAAACAGCTTGACAGATGGGGAGTTTTCCGCAAGGCTGTATTCTGGCGGCCTGCCCGACCCAGAGCTTATAATACGCTCCGGCGGGGAAAAGCGCCTTTCAAACTTTCTACTTTGGCAGGGGGCCTATTCCGAACTTTATTTTACGGATATTCTTTGGCCGGATTTCGGAAAAGACGAAATAAATGCCGCAATCTTGTGGTATCAGGGCAGAAACCGCCGCTTTGGCGGGGTGTAAAGCTGCTATTATTATTTAAAACATAGCATCGGATAAGGAGATAAAAATAATGGCCACAAGGATAATCGTCGCAGCAATCGCAATCCCCCTTCTTCTACTGCTTATATTTCTGGCACCTTTGTGGGCCTTTGCCATATTGGCGGGCACAATATCTGCCGGAGCGGCCTTAGAGCTTCTCGGCTGTGTTGATAGCACGATGCCCCGACGCTTTCGTGTGTATGCCGCCATCTCCGGCTTTTTAACGTCCCTTTTTTGGGGCTTTGAAAAAACTCAGGCTTTTTCAAGCCTGCCTATGTATCTTCTCTGCCTTATTATGTTTGCAGAGCTTATGCTTTCCTTCAGGAAGCAGGAGCAAATAAGCTTTGAAACCCTTTTACAGGTGCTCTTTGCCGGAGCTGTTATGCCTCTTTTGCTTTCATGGCTGGTTCGCATAGGGCAAAGGGAAAACTTTTCCGTATACCTGCTTTTGCCCTTTGTGGCGGCCTTTTCCAGCGACAGCGGAGGGTATTTTGCAGGGATGTATTTAGGCAAACGCAAGGTTTTCCCCCATCTTTCCCCAAATAAAACCTTGGCCGGCTGCCTTGGGGGCTTTGGAGGAGCTGTGCTTATGATGCTCCTGTATGGCTTTGTTTTAAGCTTCTTCAATTTTGAAATAAATTATATTTACCTTATTATTTATGGACTTTTGGGCAGCCTTGCCTGCCAGCTTGGCGACCTTGCCTTTTCAGCCATAAAAAGGCAGTACGGCATAAAAGATTACGGCAAGCTTATCCCCGGTCACGGAGGTATGTTGGACAGGTTTGACAGTATGCACTTTACCGCTCCGATGATAGGAACCCTTGCTCTTTTACTGCCGGCCATCGCATAAAGCTTCGGGAGCTAGTCCAGCTCTGTCCAAAATGCGAGCCGAATGGTGCTTCGCCGCAAAGCAGCCATATTTCGCTTTGCGGCGAATAGTATTTTAATAACTTTTTTCAGGAAGGAATATCATGATAAACGCTCTTTCAGTTCTCGGCTCCACCGGCAGTGTGGGCACTCAGGCTTTGGCTGTTGCCGAAAGACTTTGCCTGCCTGTAAGGTCAATTTCCGGAAATAAGAATATTGAGCTTTTGGAGTATCAGGCAAGGCGATTTCGGCCTGAATTTGTCTGTGTTTACAACGAAACTGCCGCAAAGCGCTTGCAAATTGCTCTGGCGGATACAAATATTAAAGTTGGCGGCGGCATGAGCGCTCTTATAGACTGCGCCGCTTCTTATGCCGACTGTGTGGTGACGGCGGTGTCCGGCTCTGTTGGTCTTGAGCCGACCCTTGCCGCCATAGACGAGGGCAGGCGTATTGCTCTTGCCAATAAAGAGACTCTTGTTTGTGCAGGGGAGCTTGTTATGGCAAGAGCCAAAAGAAACCATGCGGAGATTTTGCCTGTTGACAGTGAGCATTCGGCCATCTTCCAGTGTCTTGAGGCTCAGGGATGTACAAAGGCATTAAAGCGCATTCACCTAACAGCCTCCGGCGGGCCTTTTTTGGGTAAAAGTCGGGAGCAAACAAAAAACGTTAGCCCCAGTGAGGCTGTGCGCCACCCTAACTGGAGCATGGGCGCTAAAATAAGTGTGGATAGCGCCACCATGATGAACAAGGGTCTTGAATTTATAGAGGCCATGCATCTTTTTGATGTTTCGCCTGAGGAGATAAAGGTAATAATCCACCCCGAGAGCATAATACACTCTATGGTGGAATATATAGACGGCAGCATAATCGCCCAGCTTGGCGCTCCTGATATGACACTGCCCATTCAATATGCCCTCACATATCCCGAAAGGATAAAGTCGGATATTTCCCCGCCGGACTTTGCAAAGCTCTCTGCCCTTCACTTTTACGAGCCGGAGCCTGAGAAGGTGCCCTGCCTTATGCTGGCTATGGATTGTGCCGAAAAAGCAGGCACAGCCCCTGCTGTTATGAGCGCCGCTAACGAAATGGCGGTTTCCCTGTTTCTTCAGGAAAAGATAGGTTATAACGATATATATGACTTGGTGGCACAGGCAGTTAATGCTATTGCTACCTGCGGCAGTCCCGATTTGGATGATATAAAAAATGCCGATGAGGCCGCAAGGCTCTTTGTAAGGGAAAGAGTATGAAGCCGCTTAAATTAACAGAAAGTTAGCAAAAGTAAAAGAGCAATGGTGTAAAATCTGCTATATCATATATTATGCGGATTTGATGGCATATACCATAAATGGTATAATATTGCAAGACTTCCACATTATATAGAGGTGTCCCTTCTTGTCGGGGATTATATTAAGCCCCTTGTAAGCGAAAGGAATGATTATAGATATGTATATAATTATAGCTATTTTAATATTTGGCCTGCTTATTGCCACCCATGAGCTTGGGCATTTCACTGTGGCAAAGCTTTGCGGTGTGAAGGTGACGGAGTTTGCAGTGGGCATGGGTCCTGCCTTGTGGAAAAAGGAAAAAGGGGAAACTCTTTATGCCCTGCGCCTTTTGCCCATAGGCGGCTACTGCGCCATGGAAGAAGATGAGGAATCCGAGGACCCCAGAGCCTTTACAAATCAGGCTTGGTGGAAAAGGATGCTTATTTTAGTGGCGGGAGCGGCCATGAACTTTTTAACTGGGCTTATCATTCTTTTGTTCATAGTCCAAGGTTCCGGCGCATTCATGACCCCCACCATAACGGGCTTTTTTGAAGGCTGCCCCTATGAAGGTGAAATGGGGCTTATGGAAGGGGACGAATTTTATAAAATCGACGGGCAAAGGGTTTACTTTTCATCGAACATCGGTTTTCTTTTAGGTCGTGGAGCAGATGAAATCTATGATATTGAGCTGCTCCGTGATGGTGAAAAGGTAAAGCTTAATGATTATAAACTCTCTCAGCTGGAGTATGAAATTGACGGGAAAACCGAGATGAAATACGGCCTTTATTTTGGTGTCAAAGAGGAGGGAGTCTTTGCAAACGCTAAATATGCCTTTAATGCCTCGAAGGATTTTGTGCGTATGGTTTGGATGGGACTTTCCGACCTTGTGACGGGGGCTGTGGGATTAAAGGAACTGTCGGGTCCCGTGGGTATTGTGGAGTTTATAAGTGATGTGGGTGAAGCCTCGGAGACCAGCGTGGATGCAGCTTACAGCATATCGTATCTTGCGGCCTTTATCGCCATAAACCTTGCTGTTATGAATATGCTGCCCATACCTGCCTTAGACGGAGGAAGAATACTGCTTCTTTTGATAACGGCGGCGGTGGAGGGCATTTCAAAAAAGAAACTGAACCCCAAATACGAGGGATATATTCATGCGGCGGGGCTTGTTTTGCTTTTGGGGCTTATGGCCTTTGTTATGATAAATGACGTTTACAAGCTTTTTGTCTAGGAGCCGGTTTTACCCTAAGGAGGGTTTATGCAAAGGAAAATAACAAGGCGGATAATGGCGGGAAACCTTGCCATTGGCGGCGGTGCTGATATTTCCGTCCAGTCTATGTGCAACACTAAAACCCAAAACGTGGAAGAGACTCTAGGGCAGATTGAAGCACTCTGTAAGGCAGGCTGCGACATTGTGCGCCTTGCTGTGCCGGATAATGAGGCGGCGAGAGTCCTGCCGGAAATTCGGAAAAACTGCAAAATTCCACTGGTGGCGGACATTCATTTTGACTATAAGCTTGCCATAGCCGCTGCCAAAGCGGGCTTTGACAAGATAAGGATAAACCCCGGTAACATAGGCTCGGAGGAAAAGGTTCGGGAGCTGGCGAGAGCCTGCCAAGAAAACGGCGCTGCCATAAGGGTGGGGGTTAACAGCGGAAGCATACCTTCTGACCTTTTGCGGGAATATGGAAATACTCCAAAGGCTCTTTGCGAAAGTGCCCTGCGGCATATCCGTCTTCTTGAAAAGGCAGATTTTAAGGACATTTGCGTTTCTCTCAAATCCAGCGATGTTTCCGGAACTGTTGAGGCCTGCCGCATGATGAGCGGCCTTACAGATTATCCTCTGCATCTTGGCATAACCGAAAGCGGCACACCCTATTCGGGACTTGTTAAGTCCTCGGTGGGCATAGGCACCCTTTTAATGGAGGGCATAGGAGACACCATCCGTGTTTCCCTGACAGCAGACCCTGTGGAGGAAGTTCGGGCAGGCATTGCCATATTAAAAGCTGCAGGACTTAGACGCTGTGGCGTTAACATTATTTCCTGCCCTACCTGCGGCAGGACGGACATTGACCTTATAAGCCTTACGGAAAAGGTGGAGGCCTTACTTAGCGGCATAGAAAAACCCATCACCGTTGCTGTTATGGGCTGTGCCGTAAACGGCCCCGGCGAGGCGAGGGAAGCAGACTATGGCATTGCCGGCGGCAGGGGCGAGGGTCTGCTTTTTAAAAACGGTGAAATTATTAAAAAGGTTTCTGAAGATGAGCTTGCTCCGGAGCTTTTAAAGATGATTCAAAGTGATACCTTATAATCCTATGGAGGAAAAATGACAGAAGATATTAACAAAACCCCTTTTCTCAAAATGTTTCCCTTCTGCTCTGAGCTTTCAGATTTATGCGGAGGGCTTCAAAGCGCCTTTGTGAAGGAAGCGACGGTGAACAGAGAAAAGCTTTCCATGAATATAAGTGCTGTTTTTACCCGCTATGCGGCACCTGCGGAGCTTCATACTTTGGAGGGGCGCATTGCCTCGGAATACGGACTGCGGGCAGTTAAAATCACAGCTCAAGGCCGCAGAATTGGTGAAGCACAAAGGGAAAATCCGAAAAAGACTTCTTCGGGCAACAAGGAAAAGCCTATGCCAACGGGTAAGGTAATCTACGGCAGGAGCATAAAGGGAAAACCCGTAACCATGGATACGCTAAACACAGAGTCCGGAAGCGTTGTGGTTTCAGGGGAGATTTTTTTTGTGGAAAATCGTGAAATTGAAAAGCGCAAAGCTTGGGTTCTCTGTTTTGAGATGACGGATAACACAGGCTCTGTTAGGGTTTCCAAATATTTTAGGGAAGGGGAGGACAAGGGAAGCCTGCCCAGCCTTAAAAAGGGAGACTATGTAACGGTTTCCGGACACGTTGCATACAACCGCTATGACGAGGACATTGCCCTAGAGCCGAAAAGCGTTAATCTGGGGAAAAAGCCCCAGCGGGAGGACACAGCCGAGAAAAAGCGGGTGGAACTGCACCTGCACACAAGGTTTTCCACTTTAGATGCACTGACTGACCCTGCTGGGGCTGTAAAGCTTGCGGCAAAATGGGGGCATCCTGCAATCGCCGTTACAGACCATGGGGTTGCCCAAGCCTTTCCGGAAATGTGGAATGCGGGGAAAAAGCATGGAATAAAAATAATCTACGGCATTGAGGGCTATTACATAAATGACCTTGATGACAAGCTTGCCTTTTACGGCACCCCCCATGGGGGAATGGACGGGGAATTTGTGGCCTTTGACATTGAAACCACAGGACTTTCCTCGGAAAACGAGCGCATGACGGAAATCGGTGCCGTTGTTTTCAGAGATGGAGTGCCTTGCGAGCGTTTTCAGACCTTTGTTAATCCCGAAAAACCCATACCAAGGGAGATAACAGAGCTTACAGGCATAACAGACCGAGACGTTTTTGACGCACCGGACGAAAAAGCGGCACTTTTAAGCTTTATGGAATTTGTGGGGGATAAAACCCTTGTGGCTCATAACGCTGAGTTTGACATTGGCTTTATGCGGGCCTGTGCAAAGAGGACTGGCCTTTCATTTTCGCCGGATTATATGGACACCTTGACTCTTTCCCAAGCTCTTTTACCTGACCTGCGAAGATATAAGCTTGATATTGTAACTTCAAGACTGGGTCTGCCGGAGTTTAACCACCATAGGGCCGACGACGATGCCCTTGCCTGCGGCAGAATAATGGCAAAGCTTATAACCATGCTTGAG
>JAAYFX010000055.1 GCA_012728025.1 Clostridiales bacterium | reverse complement strand
GAATCCCTTATCGAGGTATACAGAAAGCTCCGCCCTGGCGACCCCCCCACTGTGGAGAGTGCTGAAACCCTTCTGGACAATCTCTTTTTTGATAAGCGCCGCTATGATATTTCCAGTGTCGGCCGCTATAAATTCAACAAAAAGCTCTCTCTGCGCCCGAGGATAGTAGGGCACGAGCTGGCAATACCTGTTGCAGACCCCATGACCGGTGAAATTATAGCCGAGGCGGGGGAGATTATAAGCCGTGAAAAGGCGATAGAGTTTGAATCCCGCGGTGTTATAGATGCCATTTTGCTTGTTGATGGCAAGCAGTTTAAGGTTTTTTCCAACGGCATGGTAAACATGGCGGACTTTGTGGATTTTGACCCCGAGGAGCTTGGCATTAAAGAAAAGGTACGCTTTGTCATTTTGCGCAGCCTTATGGAACAGTATGAGGGTCAAGAGCTGCAGCAGGCTATAACTGCCAATATCGACCTTCTTATTCCCAAACACGTTATAGTGGATGATATTTTTGCCTCTGTCAACTATCTTTTGGGACTGCCTCACAATGTGGGAATACCCGATGACATTGACCATCTCGGAAACCGCCGCATACGTTGCGTTGGCGAGCTTTTGCAGAATCAGTTCCGCATAGGCTTTTCCCGTATGGAGCGAGTAATCCGTGAGCGCATGACCCTTCAGGATTTGGACATCGTAACCCCCCAAAGCCTTATAAACATTCGTCCCGTAACAGCGGCGATTAAAGAGTTTTTCGGCTCCTCACCCCTTTCCCAGTTTATGGACCAGACGAACCCTTTGGCAGAGCTTACCCACAAGCGCCGTATGTCGGCTCTCGGCCCCGGCGGTCTTTCCAGAGAAAGGGCAAGCTTTGATGTTCGTGACGTTCATTACAGCCACTATGGCCGTATGTGCCCCATAGAAACCCCTGAAGGCCCCAACATCGGCCTTATATCCTATCTTGCCAGCTATGCCAAAGTTAACGAATACGGTTTTCTCATAGCCCCTTACCGCAGGGTGGAAAAGGGAACCCATTTAGTAACCGGAGATATAGACTATCTTACAGCGGATATGGAGGACGAATTTATCGTTGCTCAGGCCACAGAGCCTTTAGACGAAAACGGCTGCCTTGCAAATCCCCGTATAACCTGCCGTCACAGGGACGAAATTGTCGAGGTTGACCGTGAGATGGTTGATTATATCGACATTTCCCCCCGTATGATGATTTCCATTGCCACTGCAATGATTCCCTTCCTTGAAAATGACGATGCCAACCGTGCCCTTATGGGAGCGAATATGCAGCGTCAGGCGGTTCCTCTTATGGTCACCGAGCAGCCAATAGTCGCAACAGGTATAGAGCACAAATGCGCCATAGACTCAAAGGTTGTCATTTGCTCTGAGGGCGAAGGCCTTGTTACAAAGGTTTCTGCCACGAATGTCGGAATTAAATACGACAGCGGCGAAACAAAGGATTATAAGCTCACAAAGTTTGCCCGCAGCAACCAAGGCACCTGTATTAACCAGCGTCCCATAGTCGAAGTTGGCGACAGAGTTGAAAAAGGCGAGGTTATAACCGACGGCCCTGCCACCTCCAACGGCGAAATTTCCCTTGGAAAGAACATTCTTGTCGGCTTTATGACTTGGGAAGGCTATAACTACGAGGATGCTATTTTGCTTAACGAGCGTCTTGTTATGGAAGACGTTTTCACCTCCATTCACGTGGAGGAATATGAGTGCGATGCCCGAGACACAAAGCTTGGCCCCGAGGAAATAACAAGAGATATTCCCGGCGTGGGAGAAGATGCTCTTAAATACCTTGACGAGCGTGGCATAATTTGCATTGGTGCCGAGGTTCACTCAGGCGACATCCTTGTTGGCAAGGTTACCCCCAAGGGTGAAACCGACCTTACGGCAGAAGAGCGCCTGCTTCGTGCAATCTTCGGTGAAAAGGCCAGAGAAGTGCGGGACACTTCCCTTAAGGTTCCCCATGGCGAGTCCGGCATAATCGTTGATGTAAAGCAGTTTACAAGAGAGCGGGGCGATGAACTCTCCCCCGGAGTTAACGAGGTTGTTAGAGTTTATATAGCTCAGAAACGCAAAATTTCCGTGGGAGATAAAATGGCCGGACGCCATGGTAATAAGGGCGTTGTCTCTCGTATATTGCCTAAGGAAGATATGCCATATCTGCCCGACGGCACCCCCCTTGATATAGTTTTAAACCCTCTGGGAGTGCCTTCCCGAATGAATATCGGACAGGTGCTTGAGGTTCACTTGGGTTATGCCGCCCATGCCTTGGGCTGGAAGGTAACATCGCCCATATTCAATGGCGCTAACGAGGCGGAAATCCATGAAACTTTGGAGCTTGCGGGGCTTCGCTCTGACGGTAAAAGCATTTTATACGACGGGCGTACGGGTTGCCCCATGGATAACCCCGTCACTGTCGGCTATGTATACTTCTTAAAGCTGCACCATCTTGTTGACGACAAGATACACGCCAGAAGCACAGGCCCTTACAGTCTTGTTACCCAACAGCCCCTTGGCGGAAAGGCCCAATTCGGCGGTCAGCGCTTTGGAGAAATGGAAGTTTGGGCTCTTGAAGCTTACGGTGCTGCCTATACCCTTCAGGAAATACTCACCGTTAAGTCTGACGACGTTACAGGGCGAGTGCGCACTTATGAAAGCATCGTAAAAGGGCATAATATTCCTCAGCCGGGGGTTCCGGAATCCTTTAAGGTTCTTGTTAAAGAGCTTCAGTCCCTTTGCCTTGACATACGTGTTTTGGATAAGGACGGCGGGGAAATTGAGCTGAAGGACGATGACGATGATGACTTTGCACCGGACTTCCGTGAGGATGTGCAAAAGCCTGAGGATAGCGAAATAGTAGCCTCAGGTTACACCATAGAAAATGTTGAGGGCGATGGTCAGGCAGAAAACAGCAAGGAAGGTTCCGATGAGGAGGTAATAATATGAGTTATGTTCCCTTCGATGCTATACAAATAGGTATAGCTTCTCCGGATATGATTAAGGAATGGTCTTTCGGAGAGGTTAAAAAACCTGAAACAATAAATTACCGCACCCTCAAGCCGGAGCGAGATGGTCTTTTCTGTGAAAAGATATTCGGGCCTACCAAGGACTGGGAATGTCATTGCGGGAAATATAAGAAAATACGCTACAAGGGCAAAATTTGCGACCGCTGTGGTGTAGAGGTTACAAAGTCCAAGGTGCGACGTGAGCGCATGGGCCATATCGAGCTTGCTTCACCTGTTTCCCATATTTGGTATTTTAAAGGCATACCTTCCAGAATGGGTCTGCTTTTAGACCTTACACCCAGAATATTGGAAAAGGTTTTATACTTTGCCTCATATATAGTTACGGAACCCGGCGATACTCCTTTGCAGAAATATCAGATACTTTCTGAAAAAGAATATCGGGATATGAAGGAAAAATATGAGGACGATTTTCAGGCGGGGATGGGTGCCGAAGCTATAAGGACACTTTTAGCCGCCATAGACTGTGAAAAGCTCTCTGAGGAGCTTAGGGCAGAGCTTCAAGATGCCACAGGTCAGAAAAAGGCAAAAATAGTAAAGCGCCTTGAAGTGGTTGAGGCCTTCCTCAACTCCGGAAATGACCCAGAATGGATGATAATTGACGTTTTGCCGGTTATCCCTCCGGAGCTGCGCCCTATGGTTCAGCTTGACGGCGGACGCTTTGCCACAAGTGACTTAAACGACCTTTACCGTCGGGTAATAAACCGCAACAACCGTCTGAAAAGGCTTATCCAGCTTAATGCTCCGGACATTATCGTAAGAAACGAAAAGCGTATGCTTCAGGAAGCTGTTGACGCCCTTATCGACAACGGAAGAAGGGGCAGAGCTGTTACGGGGGCAAACTCCCGTGCCCTTAAGTCTCTTTCCGATATGCTAAAGGGTAAGCAGGGGCGTTTCCGCCAAAACCTTCTGGGTAAGCGTGTTGACTATTCCGGACGTTCCGTTATCGTTGTGGGGCCGGAGCTGAAAATCTTCCAGTGCGGCGTTCCCAAGGAAATGGCCATTGAGCTTTTCCGTCCCTTTGTCATGAAAAAGCTTGTGGAGGACGGTCTTGCGAACAATATAAAATCCGCCAAGAAAATGGTGGATAAACAGCAGACAGAGGTCTGGGACGCTCTGGACGTTGTCATTAAAGAGCATCCTGTTCTCCTAAACCGTGCGCCCACACTGCATCGTCTGGGCATTCAGGCCTTTGAGCCTATACTGGTTGAGGGCCGTGCCTTAAAGCTGCACCCTCTGGTATGTACGGCATATAACGCCGACTTTGACGGCGACCAAATGGCCATTCACGTACCCCTTTCAGCCGAAGCTCAGGCCGAAGCCAGAATTTTAATGCTTTCCGCCAACAACCTTCTGCGCCCTCAGGACGGAAACCCCGTCACCGTTCCCACTCAGGACATGATTTTAGGCGCTTATTATCTCACCTTTGTGAGAGCTGGTGAATATGAAGGCGAAATGCTGCGGGTGACAGACCCAGGGGACAGCGGCCTTAAAAAGGATGCAG
>JAAYFX010000054.1 GCA_012728025.1 Clostridiales bacterium | reverse complement strand
GAATAATAATGTTTTGCCCTTTATTAGCACCTATACATCTCGGTTTGCTAAGTTTAATGTTATTTCCGAGAATGAAACTTGACTTCTAAAATAATCTGTGCTAATATGCCAAAGTAAAAACTTCTATAAAATAACAAGTTGTTACTTTCGAGGGGTAAATTATTTAGCAAAAGTCAAGGAAGGAAACGAAAGGATATTATGTTTAAAAAAGTAATTGCAACAATTATGGCGGTGCTGATGGCAACGGCATTGCTTACCGGATGCGGAAATTCGAAAGATGCAGACTTAAGCTCGAAAGGAACTGTCACGATAGGATATGTTAACTGGGTGGATGTCATTGCCTTAACAAATGTAGCAACAATTATCCTAGAGGACACTATGGGATATACAGTGGAAAGTACAATGGCTGATTTAGCGCCAATTTATACTTCCATTGCCTCAGGCTCCACAGATGTTTATTTAGGCACATGGCTTCCTCTCACCCATGCCGCCCATATGGATAAGTATGGTGACGACTTGGAGGTTTTAGGTAACATCTATGAAGAAGGGGTTCAGGGCCTTACTGTTCCCTCCTACGTAGATATTGATAGCATAGAAGACCTTAAGGGCAATGAAGCCCTTTTTAATAATAAGATTATTGGTGTTGACCCAGGCGGCGGCATCATGCAGGCTACTGAAAAAGCCATTGAGGAATATGGATTGGACTTAGAATTGATTAATGGTTCCGACCCAACCATGACTGCTGCACTGAATAAAGCCATTTCTGCAAATGAGCCTATTATTGTAACAGGATGGAAACCTCATTGGAAGTTCATAAAACATGATTTGAAAATTCTTGCAGACCCTAAATTATGCTATGGTGAAGAAGAAAAAGCTTATGTTATTGCAAGGCTGGGTCTTTCTGAAGAGATGCCGGAAGTGGCAGAGCTTTTAGCTAATATGTATTTTACAATAGACCAGCTGCAAGAAATAATTTATATGATGGATGTAAGTGAGAAGGACAATAAAGATGTATGCAGAGAATGGATTTTCCAAAATGTTGATGTAGTTAATTCATGGCTGCCTGAAGGTTATGCAGTTAATTGAACATCTTATAGAAGCTCCTTTACATAAATAGAATTTTTGCTATTTATCCTATAAAACTACTAAAAGTAAGCAGACAAATTTTTGCTAAAGCTTGTCTGCTTACTTTTTTATATGTTGATAAGTTAAGATAAACACAGTGGGAATAAAACTCAAAAGAATCTTGCAACCTGCCCTGATGACTCCGAAACAAGCACCTCTATTTGAGGAAATCCCTTTTTCAGCATATCTGCCAGTAGGGGGATAACAACATTTTCTGTGCAAAAATGGCCGCCGTCTATAAGGTTTATCCCACGGGCTTCGGCCTCCAGAAAACGATGGTGTTTTATATCAGAGGTAAGGAGGGTGTCACAGCCTAAAAGGGCGGCCTTTTCGATGTAATTGTCCCCTGCCCCACCGCAAAGGGCAAGCTTATGCACAGGGCGGCCGGCGTCATAATAGCGAAGACCGAAACTATCCAAGGACTTTTTAATAACAGGCAAATATTCAGCCATAGACATGGGCTTTTCAAGGTCACCGTAACGCCCGATGCCGTACTCCCTGCCGTCTGCCATGGTGAAATTATCAAGCCTGCCCTGAACCTTCACACCGGCGGCTTTGGCTAGTGCATCATTAACTCCGCCATCCACAGCATCAAGGTTTGTGTGCAGACAAATGGCAGCTATACCGTTTTTTATAAGCTTTATAATATTTTTCCCTTCGATGCTTTTGTCACTAACAGCCTTTGTTTCAAAAAATAAGGGGTGGTGAGTTAAAACAAGCTGGGCATCTTTTTCCACCGCCTCGTCTATAACCCTGCCGCAGGCATCAAGAGCTACAAGAACCCTTTTAACATCATCATCTACACAGCCTGCCAAAAGACCCACATTGTCAAAATCCATTTTCATTTCCGAGGGAATAAGCTTTTGAAAATAAGCTTCTATATCCTTAACCTTTGCCATGATTGCCTCCTGTAAATATATTTAACTCCCAAAGCTGTTTTAAGGTCTCCTCAAGTTCTTTTAGGCGCTCAATATCTTTATCTTTTGAGGAGAATTTAAGCCCCTTGCAAGCCCTGTCAAGCTTTGAAATAAGTAGCTCTAACTGCTTTGGGTAAAGCCTGTCTGATTTAATTAAATCTGTATGTCCCGTTAAAAACTCGGCGGCTGTGTAGGGCAAATCCCTGCCGCCGCAGGCTGTCAGGATTTCATAAACCTTTCCGTCCTCTACAAGTTGCTCCGACAAGACCTTATATCCGTTTTCAAAAAGCCAAAGCCGCAATTCCTCAGACTTTGTCATAGGCTGCAAAATAAGGCGCCGCCCCTCCTTCCTTGTCCACGGGGCAAAGGAAAGTATTCCGGCTATGGTTTCGCCGCCCATACCGGCTATAACCACGGTTTTAACCTCGTCAGGCGGAATATCTTCAAGCCCGTCACAAAGAAGAAAGCATATGTCCTTTGAAGCGCCATGCTCATGGGCATAGGCACGGGCCTTATCAAGGGGACCAGAATTAATATCGCTGGCAAAAATCTTGCCCTTATGCCCCTTTTTATAAAGCCAAAGAGGTATATGGCCATGGTCGGTTCCTACATCTGCCACACCGCCG
>JAAYFX010000053.1 GCA_012728025.1 Clostridiales bacterium | reverse complement strand
GTCCACTATATTGACAGTAGTCCAATTGGAGGGTATGTCATGGAACTTATCCTACAACGAGGATTACCACACCAACAAAAAGCTGTAGATGCAATAAGCACTGCCTTAGATGGTGTACAAATTACCTCACCAGTACAATTTTATGAAAACCCACATATTTCTCTTTCTGACTCTCGGCTTTCTGCAAATATTAGAGAAATTCAAAAAAGCATACCTGCAGAATATCGAAGCAGTATGCCAATTGGGGATTGCCTAAATATCGATATAAAAATGGAGACAGGAACAGGAAAGACTTATGTTTATACACATACCATATACGAGCTGCATAAACGATATGGATTTAATAAGTTTATTATCGCTGTGCCTTCTCTTGCGATTAAAGCGGGAACAGCACAATTTTTGCGTGATGAATATATAAAACGGCATTTTTCAGATGTTTGTGGTTATGGGACAGAGATTGAGATTGGAGTACTGGAAGCACCGAAAAATAAGAAAAAAGGACGTTCATATTTTCCAAGTGTTGTAAGTGATTTTGTAAAAGGTTCCTGCCAGAACACTAAGAAGATTTATATCTTGCTAGTTAATATGCAACTACTCACAGGTGCAAAATTGCTAACGCGTGATGATTATGATTATGGAGTAGAAGGTTTTTATAGACCGCTTGACGCTATTCAGGCCACTCGCCCAATTGTTATTATTGATGAGCCGCACAGATTTTCTCGTGGCCAAAAGGCATTCAAGGTTATCGCTGATGAAATAAAACCACAATGTATCATACGTTTTGGTGCTACCTTTCCTGAAACCACAAGCGGACGTGGAAAGAACAAAATAACTGTAAAAGATTACCAAAATCTACTTTACGATTTGAATGCCTGTGAATCTTTTAATCAAAACTTGATAAAGGGAGTAACCAAGGAACATTTTGAGCCAGTATCTAAGCGTGAAGAAAAAGTGAAAATTACTTCCATTACAAGCAAGGATTCTGTTACCTTTCATTATAAAAAGCGTGATGAAGCAACTAAAACCTTTACCCTTAAAACGGGTGATTCACTATCTATCATTAATGAAGCTTTTGAGGGAATTACTGTTCATGCTATCACCGCATCAACAGTGGAGTTTTCTAACGGTATTCAGAAGTCAACTGGTGAGGAATTGGATGTAGACATTTATATGACCTCTTATCAAGAGCAAATGATGCGTCTTGCACTTGAACGTCATTTTGAAACTGAGAAAGCAAACTTCTGCGGTCGCAATTTCAAAATCAAAACATTGGCATTATTTTTTATTGACGATATATCATCTTACCGTCCAAATGTGGAAGGTAAAGAGCCTTATCTTCTTCAAGCTTTCGAGAGATTGCTTAAAGAGAGGATAGAAACTGTACTATCCACTCTTGGTGAGCATGATGCAGAATATCAAGCCTACCTTGAGGCAAGTCTTGCAAATATTTCTGATTGTCATGCAGGTTATTTTTCACAAGACAATAGTGATTCAGATGAAGATATAGCAAAAGAAGTAGAAGTTATTCTTCATGGTAAAAAACAGCTGCTCTCATTTAAGAATCCAGATGGTGGCTATAACACTTTACGTTTTCTGTTTTCTAAATGGACACTTAAAGAAGGTTGGGATAACCCTAATGTATTTACCATAGCCAAACTACGCTCCAGTGGAAGTGAAAATAGTAAATTGCAGGAAGTTGGTCGTGGCCTGCGTTTGCCAGTAGATGAGAACGGGAACAGAATCTCCAATGAAGAATTTCAACTTAACTATATTGTTGACTTTACAGAAGCCGACTTTGCCAAACGTTTAATTGATCAAATAAATGGTGAAATACCTCAAGCTGCTTCGATTAGCGAAGTACGACTGGAGGCAGTGGCTAAGAAACTCGGCTTAAGCTCTGATGAACTTTTTGATGCTTTATATGATAAGCATTATATCGACAGACGAATGAATATAAAACCGGATACGAGAGAGGCTTTCTTTGCAGAATACCCAGACTTTGCGACAGGACTGTCCTCTGGAAAGGTTAAAGACCGAAATGTTAACAAGCCAAAGCCTGTAAAAATCCGTAAGGCTGTGTACAGCGAGATACGAGAATTATGGGAGACAATCAATCAGCGGTACTTGCTATTTTACGATGCGGATTTGGATTCCGATATGATTGATGTGGTGGTTTCATTGTTGGAAAAACCCGGGGTATTTACAGATGTTGTTATGACTAGCTCAAGGGATGTTGTAAAGAGCGATGGTTCGCAGATGACGATTGTTTCTGATACAGGTACCCAATACATTGTATCGAAACCTATTCCCTACAATGAATTCCTTAAGAGAATAATGCGTTCTACAAATATTCCAATCAAAGTATTGCATGAAGCACTGTGTGAGTATGTAAAAAGGAATGGAACTATCAATCCTGAACACATTAATGAAAATTCTGTCAGTATGTTTATCCAGCAGTTTCATGACTGGAGAGGCAATAATTTGCAAGGCCGATTCCATTATGCAAAAAGTAATACCCCTGTTGGTGCAACAGCACTCACCTATTCAGACGGTTCTCCACGTGAAGATATCGCACAGGGACGTATTGGCACAAAGATGGCTCCGGGAACACCAAGTGGTAAGTATTTATACGACGCCTTCGCTTACGACTCGCCATTGGAACAAAAGAATATTATGTCAGACATCGAAGAAGTCATTGTATACGGAAAAATCCCACGCAGCAGTATTGCTATACCAACTGTTACTGGTGGAATGTATAGTCCGGACTTTATGTATGTTGTAAGGCGGGCTTCTGGCGAGAAAGAACTTAATATTGTGGTCGAAACAAAGGATGTAGAAAACAAATCTGATTTACGTGGTACAGAAAAGGCCAAAATTGAATGCGCTCGAGTTTTCTTCGATATGCTATCAAAAGATGGATACACCGTCTACTTCCGCGATCAGCTAAATAATAAGCAGATGGCTCAGATTATAAAAGATGTATTGGTAGAGTAATTTTTTCTTAAAGGGGGATGTAATTTTGAATTTGGAAGAAATCGTCATTAAGCATTATCGTTCTATTGAAAATGTTACTCTTTCTCTTCCACAAAATAAGCCGCTTGTTCTATTTGGGCCAAATAATGCAGGAAAGTCTAATATATTATCAGCTATAAATAGAGTACTCGGTGAACGGTATCCAACTTATATTGAAATGCTAGAGAGTGATTATTTTAGAAGAAATCAAAAAGATTATCCAACTGCACAGATTACAGCTAAGTTTACAGAGCCTCTTTATTATGATTACAGAGGAAACGGATATGATGTTATATCTGTAAGTTATGGACACAATGGGCAAGCTAACAACAACCTCTTCCATGATGGGTATGGTAATAAAATATATCCCTCAAATGAGCAGCGTTCCGCTTGTCAATCCTACTTAATTGATGCAGAAAGAAATATTCAGAGTGCCTTTAATTACGGTAGTAGCTACTCTTTATTAAGCAAGTTCTCAAAAAAAATACATGAAGCCTTGAGTTCTGAACACAAGGAGGAATTGTCGCAAGCTTTTAATCAAATAACTACATCTTTTGAGCAAACAGATGAGTTTTCTGGTTTTTTTAATCGCTTCTCAGAAGCATTAAAAGGCGCAGTTAAAGGATTTGTTCATTCATTAGCTGTTGATTTTTCTGCTTATGATCCAAATAATTACGCAAAGTCACTTCGAATCTACGCAAAAGAGGAAGATAGTATTCGTGGATTTGAAGAATTCGGCACAGGGGAACAACAAGTTTTATTAATGGCTTTTGTAAAAGCATATATGGAAGTATTTACAGGCGAGAATTTTGTATTGATTATTGAAGAACCAGAGGCCCACCTTCATCCTTTAGCTCAAAGATGGTTAAAAGAATATGTTGTGGATATGTGTTCCAGTGGCATTCAAGTAATCATTTCAACACATTCATCAGAATTTATTGATGCGGAATATTTGGACGGACTTGTTCGAGTACATAAAGAAGGCGGAGTTACTAAAGCAATACAATTATCTGCACAACAGCTTTGCGATTTTTGTGTAGGGTCAGGCGTTCCAGAGAATAGTGTTTCACCAGGAAATATAGTTGATTTTTACTCAACAAAACTATTTTCAGACCAGTTAAAAGGAATGTTTGCAGAAACAATTATTTTAGTTGAGGGAGCTACTGAATATTTTGCTCTGCTAGTGTATTTAAAACGTAGTGGGTATTCTTTAGCTGAACATGGAACCGAAATTGTTAATTGTCGTGGTAAAGATGCAATCCCTTTGTACTGGAGGCTGTTTAAAGCATACGGTTATAATTGTTATGCAATATTTGACTGTGATAAAAATGATTCAAAGACCAGAAGTGTGTTTAACGGCATCTTCAGTGAAGAAGCTTGGGACACAGAAACTGGAAACTGCATTGTTCGAAACGATTATGCATACTTTGGCAAAGATTTTGAATCCTATTTACGTACGTCAATAGTTGATTATACTTCTATGGAACAAACCGTTTCTGAAAAATATCATATTTCATCAAAGCCAGGGAAGGCTAAAGCTATTGCACAGCATATAGAGGAAATTCCCCAGTTCATTAAGGATATTGCAGATAAACTCTTGATAATTGAACTATTGGGACAAAATTAACCGAGTATTAAAAAGACCACGTAGGAGTATAAAAACTCATATGTGGTCTTTTTTGCCCCGCTTGAAGCTGTTCAAGTTTTTCTTTAATCCCTAAGTGAACGCTGCTTTTGAGCATCCCGTTTATATAAGGCTTTGCTGATACTCACGGCTAAGCTCAAAAAGTTTTCACAAAGCCTGCGGCTATACTGCCCCATGTTGCCGCTTCCCCTGCAAATTCCGTCCAGAACCTCTATTTCATGGTTTTCATGGCGTTTTCTGCCTTGAATTTCGCAGCTTCGGCAGGGACATTAAAAGCCCCAAAACGTATTGGTAGCTTACATCTTTGGGTAAAATATAATCCCCCGACCGCAGGTTCCCTTTTAGCCGAAAAGGCAGATTGTCTCCTAAAAAAGCTCTCTGCTAAAAACCTTTCCCACTTATGTACAAAAAACCTCACGGCCGGCGGGGGCTGTGAGGTTTTTATGGGTTTTCTTTGCAAGTATCAGCCCTTTCCGCCTTTTTTAAGCGAAAGAGCCTAAGCCCACAAAAAAGCTTCAACTGATATATATAGACTAGACGCCGTCTAAGGTTTCCCCTTATTTGGCAAGCTCGACAACTTTTTTATAAGTCTCGTAAACAGCGTCGGAAACGCTGGAGCGGAAAGCACCCCTTTCAAGCTGTGACACTCCTACTATGGTAGAGCCTGCCGGCGAGCAGACAGCGTCTTTTAAGGCCCCTGGATGCTGACCTGTTTCAAGGACCATTGCAGCCGAGCCCAAAACAGCCTGAGCCGCAAGGTTTATGGCTATGTCTCTGGGAAGTCCCGACATAACCCCGCCGTCGGACAAAGCCTCTATAAACATATACACAAAGGCCGGTGAACTGCTGAAAACAGGGGTTGCACAGTCCATAAGGTTTTCGGGAAAGCGCTGAACAGAGCCTGCTTCGGAAAGGCTTGCCATAAAGCTATCCACATCTTCTTCTCGGGTATCCTTGGAGAAATCAATCAGTATTAGCCCCTTGCCCACAGTTACAGGGGTGTTGGGCATAAGCCTTATAACAGGCAAATCCACATTTCCTTTGGAAAGAACCTTTTTTATTGAGTCTATGGTGATTCCGGCGGCTATGGAAACAATAACCTGAGCGTTTCCCGCCTCATAGGAGGCTTTTATAGAGTCAAAGGCGGATTCCAAAACAGGGGCTAATATATTGGGTTTCACACCCAGTATAATATATTTTGCTTTTTTTATGGCTTCATCCGCACTTTCACAAATAACACAGCCTGTGCTTTCCGAAAGGGCTTTCGCCTTCGCCACATCCCTATCATAGATAAATACATCAGAAGGGGAACATTTTTTGCATAGAGCCTTTATTATAGCTCCGCCCATATTTCCTGCGCCTATAAAGGCGAAAGTGCTGTTTTCCATCTGCTTTTCCTTTCACTTATACCCAAAGGGATAAGTTTTTACCCCTTCTCACACATCATTTTTGCAAGACTATTTCTTCCCAAAAAACTCCTCGAAGTAGTCTCTTTCTGCCTGAGATTCCGTTTCCCCTTCAGAAATTTCCTCTGGCAAGGGGATTTCTTCGACTAAATCTTCAACAAAACTCTCCTGCCTTGCGGATATTGCGGCACTTTTACGGCTAAGGGCAGAGCGCACAGGGTCACTAGGTCTTTCCGGCTCATACAGGTTCACACGGCGGCGACGGGAAAGCTCTTGCATATGCTTTCTCTTTCGGGTGTTATATCGAACAACCAGATAGACATAGGAAAAAAATAGTGCCAAAACTATGATTATTGCAATTATTACAATGGGATTTTTAAGAGTTTTCCCAATCTGGCTTTTTATATATTTACCATAGCTTAAAGACACCGACGAGCTTGCCACAAGCTGGGAGGAGCCATAGATAATTCCGTCCCGCTCTATGGTAATCTCCCCCAAGACCTCCCCTGCCTCAACAGGGGCATAAAGCTCTTTCCCCTCTTCTTGACTGTAAATTGTTATTTTCTGCTCATAGCTTTCTATATCTTCATCGTTGGGTAAAAGAGCTTTAACGGCTGACTGAGGATGTAAGCTTACAAGACCTGCGTCGCTGCCCATCTCTACGGGAACTTCCGCAACCAGCGCCGTAATTTTTAAGATGTCTCTATAACTATAATTGTCAAAGACCCAATTATAAAGCTTTATAGATTCACTGAAATGCCCAAATTCAAAATTGCCGCCGCCCTTGTCTGTGGCCTTCGCTCCCATGACTACACCCAAAAAAGTCATTCCGTTTTTTGTGGCGGTGGAAATAAGACAATAGCCTGCGGCATCAGTGTAGCCTGTTTTAACACCTGCCGCCGGTTCGTAATAATAGCCTGGGTAATGAGTTGAGTCTTTGTTTATAAGACCGTTGGTGTTGCTTAAAACCCGCTCGTCAGATTCGTTTGTGGCGGGGATTACCCAAGATACAGTGTTGCAAATCTGCATGAAAAGTGGGTTTGAAACAGCGGCCATGGCAATAAGCGAAAAATCACTGGCGGTGGTATAATGATTGCTGTTGGGCAGACCATGAGTGTTGGCAAAGTTTGTGCCTGTGCAGCCAAGTTCTGCGGCACGGGTATTCATCCTTTCAACAAAGCTTGGTATGCTGCCGCTTATATGCTCGGCAATGATATTGCAAGCTTCGTTAGCCGAGGCAATCATGGCACAATAAAGAAGGTTTTCCAATGTCATCGTCTCGCCGGCAACAATGCCCGCAGTGCTACCATCATCAATAAGGTCATAGCTTATGTTCCCGCTTGCTGTAACATAGTCTGTAAGTGCAACCTCGCCTCTTTCAACAGCCTCTATGGCAAGAAGCACTGTCATAATTTTTGTAAGGCTGGCGGGGTATATCTGACTGTCCTCATTTTTGGAATAAATAACGTTTCCGCTTACTGTGTCAACCAGCATAAGGG
>JAAYFX010000052.1 GCA_012728025.1 Clostridiales bacterium | reverse complement strand
TATTTTTAGTGAAAAATTAAATTTATTATTTCTGCAAAAGTGTGGACAGCCAAAGCTGCCCGCACTTTTGCAGCCTGTCAAAGAACCTCGCCAATGGCGAGGTTCTTTGACAGGCTGTGGGGGAGGGGGAGTTGTAATTTAAGATTACAACTCCCTTTTTATTGCTCAATATTAAGTTCACATATCTTGCTGAACGACTTCTCTCCCGATTCAGATGCTCATACTTTTTTCCTATTTCAGAGCAGAGCGCACAAAATCGCAAATCCCCATACCATGAAGCATATTTCCCACTTTGGAAGCGGGTTTTATCATAAGCTCAGTTCTGCTTATTGAATGCCGCAATTTATGATTTATCTGTTTTATAAACCATAATATATTTACAAATATAGACTTTATTTTTAGTTACATTATACCTTGACTAAAATTGATTGTTTAATTATAGTTGAATAAAAATCCAACTCAAAATAATCCCCCTTTAAAAAGTCTTAGAGGAAATGTTTTGCAATCAATCTTGAACAAGTCCGCATATATTCAAGATTATGTGCAGACAGCTTGGGTTGGTAGATTGTCTTATATGTTTAAAAAGGGGTGATTCCAATGGGCTAAATAGCTATAAATTAAAGGACTGCTAATCACTTTTGAGGTATGATAGGACATAAGTAATATGATGCTATTGTTAATACATTACATTTAATGTGAGAAAGGATTATATAGTATGACAAAAAAGATTATATCAACTATTTTGAGTTTGTCACTTTTATGTGTTTTAACGGCTAGTTCTTTTGCATTTTATGAACCAAGTAATCCAACAGCAGAATTAATTGAGTCTCGAGATGGGGCGGATTTGTAACTGTAACTATTGAAGGTAGAAGTTATTGCGTACCAAAAGGCACGATTGTTGGTTATGGGCACATCACCTCTGGTAACTATGTCATGATTCTTCAAATGGCTTTGAATAGAATTGACTACATGTGGGTAGGACAGAATACAAATTGTTATTGTGGAACCGTTGATGCAATTTTTGGACCCAAAACCAATTCAGCTATAATTGGTTTTCAGCAATGGGTGGGATTATATGCAGATGGGGTCGCCGGTGACAATACTTGGTATCAAATCGCTGCTAATTGCGTTTGAAACGAAACAGTGGGTACCGGAAGGTACCCACATTTATCGGAGGATAGATAATAATGGGTAAAAAATTTAGAAATATACTTTTCTTGCTCCTTTCTTTAATTGTGCTGGGTGGCTGTAAAAATAACTTGCAATTAGTAAACGACGATGAACATTTTACTATCAACGGTTATGATATCAGCACCATAGACATAGCTGAAACAAACTATTTCAGCGGAGTGTCAAGTAATAATAAAAATGTGTTGTTTTATCGCTCTTCAAGCCAAGAAGACGGCCATAACAATGAGATGTTTCTGACAGACTTAACCTTGAATTCAAACAAGTTGTTGCAACATCCAACCGATAATTATCTATATAAGGCTGAACTGGACGACACGAGTATTTGGACTTTGGAACTTGCAAACAACGCTTGGATAGTAAGAAATCTTGATTTTAGCGGAGAAGAAATCTTGAAAACAGATTTGCTGTCATATATAGGCACTGATGAGCCTATATATGATTTCTCTGTTGATGATACTCAAATTGCTCTGTCGCTTAGCGATAAAGTTATTGTTATAGATAAGGATGATTGGGAAATACGCGAGGAAATTAAAGTAGCTAAAGCAAAAATTGCTTCTGCGGGCTCCAATGAATATAGATGTGCTTACCAAAATGATGAGGGGTTTTGGCTTTATAGTAGCAACGGCAATACATACTCAATCGAGGAAGCCTTTTACCAAATTTATGAAAGTAATCAGTACGATATGTTGGGAACAAACGTAAATGGTTTATATGGAATTGATTTTAGAGATAAATCATATTGGCTAATAGCAAACTGGAGCCAACTCGGCATTTCTGCCCCTCAAGATGTCGTGGAGATTAATAGTGGCGATTTTTTAGTTCTTGATTCTAACGGTCATCCTTTGCTGCTAAACAGTCGCTCGACTGACTATGGCGAAAATGATAAAATATGCGAACTTACTTTTGCAACCTATAACATTAATCAAACATTAAAAAATGCCATACTTGAATACAACAAAATATCTTCAAACGTAACTATTATTATTAAAGATTATTCAATTTACGATACAGACATCAATATAGGCATGACAAAGCTCAATACAGAGATCATCAGCGGGGATATCCCTGATATTATTGATCTAAATTATCTTGATGAAGTAAATCTATCCAAAAAAGGGCTGTTAAGACCAATAAATGATTTTATCGACGAACTGCCGGAATCTGAATATCTAATAAATGTATTGGAATCAAATTCAATTGATCAAAGCATATATAACTTTGTTCCCCAATTCTACTTGATGACATGTCTTACAAGCAAAGCCGTCCCGTCTAACGAAGCAGGCTGGAACCTAAGCGAGTTTATAAGCTGCATGAATGAAATGGGCAACATAAGCGCTAATATCGGTTCAAATTACGGAAGACATGATTTTTTAAGACTTATCATAGCCACAAGCCCCCAAAATTTCGTTGATTACACTCAATTAAAATGTAATTTTGAAAATGAGAGTTTTGAAAATCTCCTTGAACTTCTTACCAACTTTCCCGCGGTAAAAGCACCTGCCGGATCTTCACATTATCAGATTTATAAAGGAACTCAAAATGTGTTTTTTACCCATATTGATTCACTGCTGCATTTGCAAAGCTTAAATGCCATCTTTAAGAATGGCTTTAATATTAAGGGGTTCCCGTCTGATGCTAAAGAGGCGGCAATGATTTTTCCCGTCATTAATTTAGGAATATCGGCGCAGTCTCCCTATTACACGCAAATATTAGACTTCTACACCTATCTGCTAAGTTATAACTACCAGCGTTCAATAAAAAACAGCTTTCCTGTAAATATTAATGCACTGCATGACAAGTTTGAAGAAGACATACAGGCATCTCGAGAGATATATTACCTTAACTTTCCTGATGAGTACGATCAATTTACAGAGGTTGAGCTCAAACCCTTGACAGATAGTGATTTAAATAAACTGATGAATTTACTAAAGTCAGTGAATCAAACCGTCCATTATGATGATAAAATATTTGAAATTGTTATAGAAGAAGCAGAGCCTTATTTTTTTGGAGATAAAGATTTAGATAAGGTAGTACCAATAATACAGAATAGGGTGCAGATTTTACTTGATGAAAAGCAATGAGTAACTTATCATATTAAATTCATTTGTTTCTTTGGATACCTTTTACATGCATATTTATCTGCCCTTATGGCGGAGTTTTGCGGCATACCACAACAGACCGCAAGGGCAAGCGAACCTACCGCACTAACCCCAAAAATTTCGCAAACTACCCCCACAAGGCCTTATACGGCGCCAACGAGAAGGGGCAGAAAATCTTGACCCGCCACATTTGGCAGGAGCATCTGGATTTGGCGGAGCAGCTTCGGAAAACGGAGCGTGGCAAAGGGGTTTGCCCTCGCCGAAAAGAGACGATAGAGCGTTTGTTTGGCGATGCAAAAAAGAAGCGCACCATGCGATATTCGCAGCATCGAGGCCTGACCCGAGTGGCTCAATGGGTGAGGCTTAAATATGTTGCCATGAACCTGAAAATCTGGCAACCTGAGCTTGGAATAGCCCTTGCCTTTCTCAAGTTTACCATATATTTGCCATTTATATACCAAAAACCGCAGCTTTCGTAAGTTGAAGCTGTGGTTTTTTGACAGGCTGAAGTGCGAACAGTTTTGACTGTCCGCACCTTTTTTGCGCTTTATACGTAAGATACTTCCTATCTGCCGTAGGGGCCAAGGAGAGACTCCGAAAGCAGCTTTCCGGCTTTGGCAAAATCTATCCGCAGGGCCTTTATTATATGGTTCATGGAAATCGGCTGGTCTTTTTCCGCCGCAATAAAGGCCGCTGTGTAAATAACACTTTTTATCTCACTGCCGCTCATATCAAAGTTTTCTGCCAGAAAACGGAGGTCAAGGTCGGGGGAAACCGGTGCCTTTTCGGGGATGATGCTTTTCCACAGGAGATAGCGGCGCTCCTCGTCCGGCAGAGAAAACTTAACAACACAGCTTATGCGGCGGATAAAGGCGCTGTCAAAATTTTTGTAAAGGTTTGTCGCCAAGATACACATACCTTCATACTGCTCCACCTGCTGGAGGATAAAAGCTGTTTCCGCATTGGCAAATTTGTCGTTTGAGTCCGTTATATCCGTTCTTTTAGAAAAAAGGGAGTCTGCCTCGTCAAAGAACAAAATAATATTAAGGTTTTTTGCTTCCTCGAAAAGCTTGGAGACGTTTTTTTCTGTTTCCCCAACATATTTACTGGATAGGCGGCTTAAATCCACACGGTAAAGTTCCATACCGGTTTCCGCCGCCATGATTTGAGCGGCCATGGTCTTACCCGTTCCGGACGGGCCATAAAGAAGCACACTTACCCCCCGTCCGTAGACCACGGTTTTGTCAAAGCCCCAGTCACAGCCTACCTTGTGGGCAAAATTCAGCCTTGAGCAGGCAAGGCGCAGTATGTCCTTTTGCTCCTCGTCCAAAATAAGGTCCTCTCAACCAAAGGCGGGGCTTATCCTGTCTGCAAGACCCGAAAGTTTTTCCGTACCACGGCCGGAGGAGATGGCCACAAGCCTGCTTTTCTCAATTCTTTTAGGTTTTTTTCCAAAAGGCGGCGAAAGGCTTTCAAAATCTGTTTCCGCCTTTGCCTGTTTTAACACAGAGCCTATTTCTTCGGGGGAAAGTTTGTAGGTATTGGCAAAAAAGGAAAGCTGCACCTCCGGCGAAAGTTTACAGTCACAGGAGAATTTTTCCCATAAAAGAAGCCTTTCCGGAGGGGTGGGCAGGGCAAAGTTAAGGCTTAATGCTTCTGCCGTTTCCGGCACTTCAAGTTTTTCCTCCGACTCACAAACCCAAAACAAAACCTTTGAAACCGAAAGAAGTCTTTCGACGATATAGGCCGCTATACGCTCCTTACCCTTCGGAACAGCACCTTCAAAAGCTAAAACCAGACCCGAAAGTCTTGTTATCATCGACAATCCGTTTAAAACTTCCCTTCGATAAGTCTCCTGCATTTCGCAAAGCTCCGACAAAGGCAGTGACAATATAGCACAACCCCTTTCCGAAACAAGGTGCCGAAGGAAAAAACGTCTGCCGGAACCTTCCTTGCCGCAAAGGCGGACAAGGGCGGAGGGCTGTCCGTTGGCTTTAAGCTTTGCAATATGACAGGCGAAAACAGGGCTTTTTTCAGCGGCGTAGGAGAGGATAAGAGCAAGTCTTTCAAGGCCGTTCATGCGGTAGGTGAAAAAAAGCTCCGTTAGTCTAAGGGGAAAAGCCCTTATCCCTTTCTTGTTCCATACCCTTTGTTTTGTCATGTTTTTCAAACATAAAATCGGCTCCTATCCATAAGGATTTTTCCGGTAAGGGCGGTATAGTCGAAAAAGCGTATTTTATGCCGATTAAGCTGTTAATTTATATTATCATAGCTTATATGCCGCAACAAGAAAAATGACTGAGATTTTAGAAACATTTTAAAATGGGCCGCTTTTGTCTTATGCTTTGGCTTATCTTATAAAAACCATATAGCTATAAAAGGATGCTTTATGCATTTTAGGAAACCTTTAGAAACATTTGGGCTTTCTGATGGTATAATGTCCCCAGAGGAACATTATACGTGATTTAATTATATGCGCCTATGGCGCTTTGCGCCTAGGGCATAAGGTCAGCAAGCAGACATTATACCTGATTTAATATCTATGCCGATGCCGCCCCCAACGCTCACGGCGTAAGCCCCCAAAGGGTAGCTATACATAATATAGGCAAGCCTTTAAGGCACAGCGCCGGTCCCATGTCGATACCTTGGTTTTCTTGTCGTTTACCTTTCGCCCATTGAGCTTATAAGGCTCTCTTATAATCATAAATCACTGATTTATTCATTTACTATATTATCAGGAGTATAAAAG
>JAAYFX010000051.1 GCA_012728025.1 Clostridiales bacterium | reverse complement strand
TCTACGGTGGATATGGGGATGCGGTCACCCGGTTGGGGGATGGTGTTGCCAACAGAAATTGTTATTTCCTCATAAGCCCCTTCGTTGTCTGTTACCCTCACGACTAAATCGGCGTTTATTCCAATTGTCGTTGGCGTCCCGCTAATCTGCCCGGTGTTTGAAACAGCAATCCAATTAGGGCCGGAGGTTTTGCTAAAGGTATAAGGCTTTGTTCCGCCTGAAACATAACTTGCCACAGAATAAGCGGTGATTGCTTCCCCACTTTGATTGTTCAGAATATCAAAACCAGAGTTGTCCGTAAAGGTAAGCGGCATTCCAGATGGCGCAGTCACGGTATATTCGGGGGAAGACACCCTATCATAAGAAAAGGTGTCCCAAACCGCAGGTGTTTTATTCTCTGCCCATAGCTCTCCGTTTACCCGTACACTCAAAGGCGCTGCCAGCACATGGGTTGTTCCCTCTGGCTCGTCAATTCTAACCTGGGTTCTATAGCGCCACGTTCCCTCTGTAAAGGTGCCACTTGTTACGTCTTCCCAACTATCTCCGCTTTTCTTTTCCCAATAAAGATTGTAAAAAAAGTATGCCGGGCTCCCTTGGGTTACCGTAAAGTATGGCGTTTTAATCGTTTCGCCGTAAACCGGAGGGGTTATGGTCGAGGTCGCCTCTACGGTGGATATGGGGATGCGGGTGTCGGCTGCAAAGGCCGTCATGGGCAGAAGTCCAATAACCATAACTACTGTTAAGAGCAAGCTAAGCAGCTTTTGTTTATTTTTTTGCATTGTAAATTCTCCTTTTTTCTTATTTTTTAATACTTATGTCTCGGACATATATTTCTATCCTGTTTTCTTGTATGCAAATGCGCATCCACCTCCTTATAAGCTGCCTATGAGTGCAGTCATATACTCCCCCGAAACTGTGCCGTAGACAAAGGCGTCGATGAGTCTGTTGCTGCGGGCAAGTGCCACTTGGTCGGCCAGCTCGGGTGAGCTGTTTTCATCAACTACATAAACTGCCCTGCAGTCGGGGAGCTTTTTTTCGATTGCTTTTACCCGAATATTCCATTCATCGAGGGTGTTAGGAGGCCGCTCCCGTACCTCCGCCACCACCACATCTGCCTTTGAGGATATGCACAATTCTTCAATTCCAAGGGGATCGTCCTCCCGATATACTTTGAAATCCGGGTTCTTTTTCAGGTACATGACAACACCGCCCGCAAGCAATGCATTGGGAATGCTGACAATGATTTTTTTCAATCACCTCACCTCTCTTTCAGCCCTTCATTGATGAGTAAATTTATAATTATACCTATACATATAACACCATAACAAATAAAAAAAATTCCCGCTTCCCCAATATTGGGGAGACGGGATACTATTTTTATAAATTATTTTGAAAATTTATAATCATAAATTGACTTTGTGGTCATTATGATGTTTATTCTTTTGTATCTTCATCTTCTCGTGAGGATTTATAAAATCCGGGTATCATATAGTTTTTGTGGGATACTTCGGCGATAAAGCGGCTGGGGGTGTCATATCCTGTTTTTATAAGAATGCTTTTTAGATGGGTTCTTACAGAGTCATATTTTATACCCAATATATCTGCTGTATCTTTTTGTGAGTGGCCGTTTACCAGCTCCCGCAGAACATCCAGCTCTCTTTTTGTGAACTCTGTACTTTTAGCAAGCCCTATTTTGATTACCGGCACATCGTCTGGATATACCGATTCTCCTGCCATGGTACGGTCCATAACAGTAAGTAAATCTTCCTCACCCACATCTTTGTACCAAAAGCTTTCACAGCCGGCTTCCTGTGCTTTTCGTATAAAGCTTTCCTCCGGCATGGAAGTAACGATAATAATTTTGATATGGGGAAAGTCTCTTTTGATTTTAGCTGCTGCTTCAATGCCGTTTTCGCCGTCCAATGTGTATACATCCATCAAAATCAAGTCAACTCTTCCGTTCATACAATAAAGATAGGCATTTCCGGCATCCATAATTGTTTTTACAATGGAATATTTTTTTGATTGTTTGACCGCAATCTCCATCACTTCCCGTGCGGTCCGTTGATCATCTACGATTAGTACCCTTGTCATCATGATACCTCCTTTACCGGTAATTTGATATGCAGCTCCACACCGCCACCACAGCGGATTTCCATATTTCCCCCTGCCTGTTCAATTCTACTTCTCAGAGTGGATAGACCGCTTCCTTCGGAAATTGAGGTAATCAACCTATTACCATTGTCTTTCATTACTGCATATAATGTATTATCCTCTATATCCATATGCACCGTCAGCTCATTAGCTCCTGCATGTCTTATGGCATTTGTCATTGCCTCTCGAATGGCATTTTTCAGAATGGGATAGTGTCCCGCATCCTCCTGTGTACTACCTTCAAAGATGATTGTACAGCCTAAAGCTTCAGCTGCCGCTATTAGTTCTCTCATGGCATAATCGGAGGTCTTTTTTTCTTCCTTCAATGTGCTTTCCATAAATCTTATAACCTCCTGCCACTGTTGGAAAAGCTCAAAAATACCCTTCTCTGGCTGTTTTAAAATAAGATATCTGCGAGCTGCCAGCAAGCACTCTCCCAATTCTTTGTGTATTTTTACTTTAGAGGCGAGGATTGCTTCTTCTTGAGTAATTTGAACAATCTCATTCAGTAGATTTTTAAGTCTCTTGTACTGCTTATCAAGGGCAGCATTGTTTTTTTCCAGTTCCTCGGTTAGTGTATAAAGTCTTGTAATGTCTGTCGCCGTAGTTTGAATATATCTCTGGTTTTGGAGTGTCAGCTCTGTTCTGTAAAACTGCCATACATTGCCGTCAGTCCAACGAAAAGTGGGGGTATTTTCCTTATTGAGTCGTTCAATACCCTTTTGTCCTTCAAGCTCTGAAAGCCCTCGCCACATTTCTTCTGCATTTCTACAAAGTTTCCCCGTTGCTTCTTCTGACAACTGATACATCCTGCGATTGGTGAGCAAGGGGATGCCTTTTTCATCTGAAAAGCAAAGACCACTTGGCAGGTTATCAAATGCCTCCCTTATGGAATCCGGAGTGATTTGCTTTTTAGATATTGCCCTTTCTCGCTGGAATCCAAATCCACAGTAAATACCTGAAACAAGCAGGAGCAGTACATGGAGTACCCATGGAAGATTACCAAGCCACTCCCCGATAAAAGAAAGGGATAGACCCAGGTCAAAATTGTTTTGTGCATCTATCAGAGCGCCCCAAATTATCCCCACAGTTAGCACGAGCAGTGCAGGAATCAGGCAGGAACAGGGTCGACGTTTACTTGTCCATCTGATTGTAAGTAAAAATAGCAAGCCGGTGAAAGCAGCAATTAACAGGGAAATAATTATGGCTCTAGTGATAGGGTTACATTGCAAAAAAGAGGTCACTTTGTCTCACCTCCCTTTGGCAGATACATAGAGATGTGAAAGATACCTTTATCCTTAGCTTCACAGATAATATGACCGCCAAGGGAAGCCAGTTCTTCACTTTTCCAACTTTCATCTAAAAGGGATATTTGCTCCATGATGCTTTTTATTTCTATGGATAAAATAAAGTCTTTCTCGCTATCTTTCAATGTAACAGACAGACTATCTAGTTCTGAAATAGCTGTTTCTACAACTGCTTCAAAAAAATCATATAGCAACAAAGCCTGTTTGGGTGTAATGTCACAGGTGGTCTCAATAGATAGGTCAGTGGTTACACCGCCTGACTCAAGGTTTTCAAAGGATTCCTCTATGCAACGAGCCAAATCCCCTATGGTAACAGTCTCTTGCCCTTCTGCCATCAAAATCAGGTTTGAGCGGCGTTTAATATATGCACCCAGCACATTGATTTTCCAAAGTAGTTTATATTTCTCCTGCTCTTCAGCCTCTGATGCGAAATCGAAATATTTTTTGATTTTTTCTATCTGGGGCATGATTTGAAGTACTGTCAAGTCGTGAAGTCTGTTTTGCTCATCAATATGCAGTCTCCTTTGTTTGACACTTAACTCATCTTTCAGAAGCTCAACATCATCCATAAGTTCGGTTTTTGTGTTTTGAAGCTCTTTAATGAGCAAGGAAATGCGTGATATGTCCTCCCGCCAAATGACATATCCACCTTGTATCGGTGAAGCATGAAGTTGAGTATTTGGGTCTGGCTGTAAGAATCCCGTCTCTTTTAACTCTTCAAACACATTAGGAGCAATGGGTTTAGATAGCTTTGAACTATAATATACCTTACCTTTTTCGTCTACAATCTGTGCCCCTAATGGAGAGGCGTCAAAAAAACCTCCATATTTGGTGTTGGATGGCAGCAAGCCTGTCTGGATGCAGCTTTCCCAAACCCCTGCCGTTAAGGTGCAGAGCATAGCTGTCATTTCAATAAAACCGAATCCGTTTTTGGAATTGTCAATGGCATATAAAACGGTATAGATTATTGCTATTCCCATAACGACAAAGGGCATCCACACCCATTTTTTCGTATAAGGTATATAACTTTTTTTAAAAAGCACCCAAACTACAGCAAGGAAAAGACCTGCTATCCAAAGTACCGCAAAATAATATAGTATATTATATTCATAGTGGGAATCCCAGTTTTCAATCCCTAATGGAAAGGCAAATGCAAGCTGGTGAAGGTCGTTAGTCAGAATTCCAAAAATCAGGATTACCGCGGGAATATACAGAAGGTTGTATCTCCTTCTAGGTCGCCAGTTTTCTGGTTTTCCTAAACAAAGGGCTGCGAAAAAACTCAAAAGAGGTATGAGAATCATGGAGATATAATAGCAGTACCATAGCCAGCGATTCACAGGCTCAATATTGTTAAAAGGAAAGTATTTTAGAGTACGGACAAAAATCCAAAACAGCATTAAACCGGCTATCCCCAAAAGATAGCCTCTGATGTGACTATGCATCATTCGTCGCCAAATAGAAATGCTCCAAATGGACAGCATACTAATATAGATGGCAAAAATCAACGGGCCACGGCCAATATTGATAAGATAATTTTCACTATTAATCGAACGAAGTATACTGCTGAACAACAAAAAGAAGACAACCAAGACCGTCATGCCGATTGCTTTTTTATTTATTTTCGTCATCGCGCCAACTCCTTTACTCATTTCCCGCCTTTATTTCATTGCCATCAGGAAGAATGAATGCTTGTTCAAATTTTACATCCATAACCTCTGCAATAGCCTTTAGCTCTTCCAATGTAATCGTCTCACGTTTCAGCTTTTTACCAAAGTTCTGTGGTGACTGACCT
>JAAYFX010000050.1 GCA_012728025.1 Clostridiales bacterium | reverse complement strand
GGCCAGAGCCTATGCTTGCGGGAAGGCCGCGCTTCTTCGCTATTTCCGCCTCAGCTTCCGGTTGGGACTCTGCCTCTTGCAGACTAGCACCCTCACCTTCAGCTTCCGGCTCTAGTTTAGGCTCCGGCTCGGAAACTGCATTCCCTGCTTCGGGAGCGGGTGTTGCAGGCTCGTTTTCTTCCTCAGCTTCTTTCGCAGGGGGGGCAAATTCCACTCCGGATTCCTTTTGTCTTTTAAGGTCTATGGCAATCTTGGTTGGCGTACCGAGATTTAGTATGAGAGCGGCTTCCCCCTCCTCAGACACAGAGTCAAATTTGGCTGTGTAGCTGGAGATAATCTCCGTGCGTTCGGCAGGGCTGAGGAAGGTTAAGTATTGATTCAGCTCAATGAGAAACTGGTTTTTATTCATTCTTATCCCTCTTTAAATTTAAAATCGCAATAAAGACATTGTGCCCCAAGGTTTATGAAACTTTAGACACTTAGTTATATTATATGACGTTTTATGTAAACCGTCAATAGTTTTAAGCTTTCTTTAACAAGGCTTAGAGTAAAAGCAAGGGAAAAAGAGCATAAATCTTTGCGCAATCTTAGTATATATGATAAAATAGACTAGATACCCTAAAAGTGCGGATGCAAAATCCGCAGAGGGGAAACTATGGATAAATTCCCGACATTGGGTCGGAAAAGGAGAAAATATAATGAAATATCAAGGTGCGGTTTACCGACCTCCAAGCGAGGCGAGAAGTCTTATAATACAGGTGACCTTAGGCTGCTCACATAATGGATGCAGCTTTTGCCCCATGTATGCCGGTGAGGGTTTTAAGACAAGGGGCTTTGACGAGGTGATGGCGGACTTAAAAAAGGCAAGGGTTGAATATCCCCACGTTAGGCGGATTTTCTTCGCTGACGGCGATGCCCTTTGCATGAAAACTGAAAAGTTTCTGCCTCTTTTGGAGGCGGCAAAGGCGATTTTCCCCGAGTGCGAGCGGGTAAGCGTTTATGCAAGGGCCGAAAATCTACTTTCAAAAACTGATGAGGAGCTTAAAATGCTCAAGGATGCGGGACTTGGGATAGTATACATAGGGGCCGAGTCCGGCTCTGGGGAGGTTTTGCGCCGTGTTAATAAGCGTGAAACACCGGAGGATATAATTTTGGCGGTTAAAAGAGCGGAAGCTCTTGGCATACCTGCTTCTGTCACCTTTATTTCCGGACTGGGCGGCAAAGAGCTTATGCGTGAGCATGCCGAAGAAACCGGCAGGATGATTGCCGAAATGGGCGCAAGCTATGTGGGGCTTTTAACCCTGATGATTTCTCCGGGAACCCCGCTTTCCATTGATTTGGCAGAAGGGCGGTTCCAGCCCTTGTCTACACACGAGGTGCTGGACGAACTGGAAACCATTCTTAAATATGCAGACTGCAAAAAAGACTGTGTATTAAGAAGCAACCACAACTCAAACCGTCTTGTGCTGGCGGGAACCCTGCCTCATGACAGGGAAAGGCTGCTTGCACAGGTGAGACAGGCAAGAGTAGATGAAAGCAGACTTCGCCCCCGAGGTTTTCGGGGATATTAAAAAACAAAGGTGCAAAGGATGTTTTTCCTTTGCGCCTTTGCTTTTATTCGGAGATATAAGCGTGGGTGCGGATATATTCCAAAACAGTGTCAAGACCCTCGGGGCTTAGGTGTATGCCGTCTCCGGACTCAAACTGTCTTTTTATGCTGCCATCGTCTGCTGCAAGAACGGAATAGGTGTCAAGGTAGGGGCAGCTTGTTTCCTCGGCAATTTGAAGAACCCAAGAATTTGCCCTTGTGACCATGTCGTTTGTTATGCTGCCCCAATAGATGTAATTTTGTGATATGGGGTAAATTGACTGCAAAACCACAGTGGTTTCAGGGGAAAGGGCTTTTATATCAGTGATAAGGCTTTTGTATTCGGAAATAAAATATTCCTCACCCATAAAGGAAATTCCGTTAAGACCCAGAGTTACCACAAGAAAATCCGGCTTGCGAAGCTGGGCGCACTGGCGTATTGTTCTGCCGGTGCCGTCCTCGGGGTCTTTTATAAGAACGCTATCTTGAAAGGAAAGGGTCATTGTGCCGTCAAAACCCGTCCAGACCTGCTTTGTATTTCTGCCTCCTGCAAGGCTTTCGTAAAAAATAAAACCATAGGTGGTTGAGTCCCCAAGAAAGGTTATATTATCTATATACTCCTGCCCCGCATCCTCCGTTGGGGGTAAAATAGCGGTGCTGCTATAATCCAAGGCTGTGAGGTTCGGGTTGCTTTCATAGATATAGGAAGCAAAGCTATCCGGTGTTGGGGCAGGCGGCAAGGGCGGGGAAGAAGCCGGAACCGCCGTTTCTGCATAAAGGGGAAAAGGCGGCGATGGTGCAGGTGCTTTTTGGTTTGCCGCTG
>JAAYFX010000049.1 GCA_012728025.1 Clostridiales bacterium | reverse complement strand
TTTGTAGTGGTTCCAATCATAAAAACAAACTCCTTATATGTATAATAGTGACTGTAATATTCATCACTTATATTGACAATCATGGCAAGTGCTTCAGATAAACAGTTTTTGACACACAAGCCGCTATAAAAATGGCTGTTTTAAGCACATCAAATAGCTATAATCCAGAAGATAATTTCCTATGGCACAAGGGGAAATAAAAAGTCTGCGGAAAGATTTCCGCAGACTTTTTTATCTTTATATCACTTACGCATCGGCTAAGTCCATAAGACCTGCTTGCCGCAGCATGAGCCTATGCTCTTTAATTTGAGTTCCCGCTTCCCCCGAAGGCAAGCTTTGATTCCGTGCCGCTTATCAGCCGCACAACATTTTCCCTGTGGGCTATTATTACAAGAAGCATACATAAAAGTCCGATAACGACCTCAAGCCAGCCGTAGCCAAAAATGAGAAGCCCCAAAGGTATGCAGGTGCTGGCCAGTATAGAGCCTAGGGAAACATATTTTGTGAACACCACAACAATAATAAAAACCGACCAGCAGATAAGTGCCATTCTCCAATCCACCATCCACATTACAGTGCCGCCGCAAAGGGCCGCCTTGCCGCCTTTTAGTCGGTAATAAACGGGATAAACATGGCCAAGCATGGTACAAAAGCCCGCAAAAAGCCTTCCTAATGACGCATATCCCTCAAGCCCCATCAGCCATCCTCCGAAAGAAACGGCCACAATGGCCTTCAAAATGTCCACAGCCAGCACAATAACAACACCCCTTGCCCCGAAGGTTCGGGTAAAGTTTGTGAGTCCTGCGTTCCCGCTGCCAAAATTTCGTATGTCTTTGCGAAAGATTGTTTTAGAGGCTATTATGGCTCCGTTAAGACCTCCTGCAAAATAGGCCGCAATCGCCGTTATAAACAAATAAACAGTGATTTTTGTAATCATTCCTTGTCACCCTTCTGTCTGATTACCATCCGAATAGGAGTTCCCTCCAGTCCGAATACGCTTCTTATTTGATTTTCAAGGTAGCGCTGATAGGAAAAATGGAAAAGCTCACGGCTGTTGGCAAACACAACAAAGTTTGGAGGCCGTATGCCCGTTTGAGTCATATAGTATATTTTAAGTCGTTTTCCCTTGTCGGTAGGGGGCTGAACCCGCATCATGGCATCGGCAAGGATGTTATTGAGCATACCTGTGGATATGCGCATGGAACTTTGCTCGTTGACAAAATTAACAAGCTCAAAAATTCTTTGAGTGCGCTGACCTGTCAAGGCCGATATGAAAAGCACAGGAGCATAGGTCATGAAGGATAGCCCCTGCATAACTTGCTTGCGCATATTATCCATGGTCCTCGAGTCCTTTTCGACAAGGTCCCATTTGTTTACTATAATAATGCTGGCCTTGCCCGCCTCATGGGCAAGCCCCGCTATTTTGGTGTCCTGCTCTGTCACTCCCTCACGGGCATCTATCATTATAAGGCAGACATCAGACCTTTCAATGGCAAGTTGTGCTCGCATAACGGAAAACTTCTCAATGCGGTCGTCCACCTTGGATTTTCGCCTTATGCCGGCAGTGTCTATAAAAACATATTTGCCGTAGTCGTTATCCACATGGGTGTCAATGGCATCTCTGGTGGTGCCTGCCACATTTGACACTATGCAGCGCCTTTCTCCCAAAATCAGGTTTATAAGGGAGGACTTTCCCACATTGGGCTTTCCTATAACCGCAACCTTTATTCTGTCGTCTTCCTCCGACTCTTCTGTTGTCTTAGGAAAAGCGGCAAGGCAGGCATCCAGCAAGTCCCCCGTGCCATGGCCGTGGACAGCGGAGACTGGTATGGGGTCACCAAGACCTAGAGAGTAAAATTCGTAAAAGCTGGGGTCAGGCTGGCCTGTGGAGTCCATTTTGTTAACTGCGAGGACAACGGGTTTTTTTGATTTTAGCAGCATATTTGCCACATCTTTATCCGCCGCTGTTACCCCTGTGCCTATTTCGGTAACAAGAACGATTACGTCTGCCGTATCTATGGCTATTTTCGCCTGTTCCCGAATGAAAAGCAGTATTTCGTTGTCTGTATGGGGTTCTATTCCGCCGGTGTCCACTACGTCAAAGAAAACACCGTCCCAGTCGGATTCCGCATAAATCCTATCTCGGGTTACACCGGGGGTATCTTCCACTATGGAAAGCCTTTGGCCTACTATTCTGTTAAAAAGGTGGGATTTGCCGACGTTCGGCCGCCCCACTATGGCAAGAAGCGGTTTCATGTCCTGCCCTCCTCTGCTGTTTTTGCTTTTATTATATTAGGGCGTGTTGACAAAAGCGCTCAACGTCCATCTTTTGGCGCATTTTGCATCATGCCCTAAAACACAATTTATCTGCCGTTTTTTATCCCATCATGGCGGAAAAAAGCTCCCCGCCGTCTTGGGAAACGGGCACAAGCTTAACTTTAAGCTCCTGCTGGACTTCATCTGTGCTGACATCGTCTAAAAACACACTCTCCCCTTCACGAAGCATGGTGCGGGATATGAGCAGCCTTTTTCCAAGGTCTTTTCCCCGAAGCTGATTTATAAGGTCACGGCCTGTTATAAGCCCCGCAACATTAATTGTGTGCCCAAAAAAGTCGTTATAGATGGAAAATACATTGCCGTTAATGTTATCATACTTTTCCTTTGCTGTCACTAAAAGCTTTTCCAAAAAAGGCGCCGCCGATACTCCCGTTGCAATGGAAAAGCTCTCTCCCGAGCAGAAGACTTCTTCATACTCCAAGGCCAACATAAATTCCCTTGTTAAAAGCCGCAGCATACCCACGCCGTTTTCAAGCTGGATATAGTCCTCATAATATTCATCCTCGGGTATTGCGAGCTTTGCCTTAAGGTATAATTCATCCGAGGGGAAAAATATGCGGCTGCCGTGTTTTTCAAGGCAGGCGTCTCCAAAGCTGTTTATGCTCTCTATGGTTTCTTTAGCCCCGTCTTCGGAAAATGGCTCCAGAGGATAAAGCCCCTGCCTATATTTTGTAAGCCCCACAGGGACTATGGAAACCGAGGCAACCTGAGGAAAAAGCTTTTCCAAATCCTCCATGCTTCGCAAAAGAGCCTTGCCGTCGTTTAAACCGGAGCAGCAGACAATCTGGCAGTTCATAACTATTTTTCCGGCGGCAAGCCTTTTCATAAGCTCATAGCCCTTGGAAGCCTCGGGGCAGCCTAATAAAAGTGCCCGAAGCTCGGGGTCTGTGGCGTGGACAGAGATGTTTATGGGGCTTATGCGAAGGTCAATTATCCGCTGAAGCTCCCTTTCGGAAAGATTTGTAAGGGTAATGTAGTTTCCCGTTAGAAAGCTTAGCCTTGCATCGTCATCTTTAAAATAAAGGGTTTTTCGCATACCTTTCGGAAGCTGGTCCACAAAGCAGAAAACACAGCGGTTGCGGCAGGCTCTGGCTTTGTCCATAAGATAGCTTTCAAATTCTAGCCCCAACTCCCCGCCCAGAGGTTTTTTTATTTTCAGCTTACGCTGCTTTCCATCGGGAGATTCCAGCACAAGAGAAAGCCTTGTCTCATAGGAAAAAAACTTATAGTCGAGAACATCATGAATTTCCCTGCCGTTTATGGAAATAAGCCTGTCGCCTATATTCGCCTTATGATACAAAGGACTTGCCTTTTCAATTTTTGTAATAAGGCTCATGCCAAAGCCTCCTTCCCGTTAAAAGTGCACATTAGTATAATCAAAAATACACCCATTAACTTTTTGCAAGGGATTTTAATCTGCCGTAAAACAGCAAAAAGAGAGGGGCATAAGCTCCTCTCCTCAAGCAAGTTTTGTTACCTCTTAACGTCTATGACCTTACGTCCGTTGTAGTGACCGCAGGCCTTGCAGACTCGGTGGGGCAGACGATACGCTCCGCAATTCGGACACGCAACGATGTTGGGTGCCTCGAGCTTCCAGTGAGAGTTGCGTCTTTTATCTCGTCTGGCCTTTGAAGTTTTTCTCTTTGGAACCGCCATTGCTTACACCTCCTACTTGTCAGCTGAATAGACAGCTTTTATTCATTGGGTTTATCCAAAAGCTGCCCTAATACAGCCAATCTTGGATCAATTTCCTTTT
>JAAYFX010000048.1 GCA_012728025.1 Clostridiales bacterium | reverse complement strand
GATTGCACCTGAGGGACAGGTGTCAACGCAAGCGCCGCAATCAATGCAAACGTCTTTGTCGATCTCATAGTGCTCATCTCCCTGGTTTATAGCTCCGGTGGGGCAAACATCCACACAGGCGCCGCAGGAAATGCAATCACTGGTAATTTCAAATGCCATTGATAGGTCCTCCTTGATAGAGTTATGTATAATCTCACTTTCGCATTATAACATATTGTTCTCTTATTGCAAGGGATTTTCCCCTTTGAATATTAAATTTGCAAAAAACAGCGATAATAAAAGGTATTTAAAGGATGTGGGAGCAATCATTATGTAATTTAAGATTTTGATAGATGAAAGGTCAAGAAAGGTCAAAATGAAACTTGCTAATTTGACCTTTCTTGACTATTATATTTACATAAGGTCAGAGATAGTCAAAGTCAAAGATGGTCAAAAACAAACTGACAAGAGGTGAAGGCATGGCAACAAGTGATTTAATAGCCAGTTTTATAATGGATATGCTGGAGGATGCCGGAGGAATGGCGGAGCTTCAGCGTTCAAATCTGGCAGAAAAGTTTAGCTGTGTCCCCAGCCAGATAAACTATGTTATAGCCACACGCTTTTCACCGGAGCATGGCTATATGGTAGAGTCACGCAGGGGAGGCGGCGGATATATTCGAATAACAAGGGTTCAGGCAAGCCCCCGCAGGCTTATAATGGATACGGTGAATTCTGTTGGAGACAGTCTTGATTTTCCCACAGCAGGAGCCTTTGTTTCAAATATGCTCGGCTCCGGCTCTATCGACGAGGACGAGGCAAGGCTTATAATGGCGGCAGTTTCCGATACGGCTCTGCGTCCTGTGCAAGCGGAGCAAAAAGACCTTGTACGTGCATCCATTTTTAAACAAATGTTGGTAAGTATACTAATCTAATATAGAACTATAAATCCGATATATTTTAAGGAGGACAACACAATGAAGTGTAATAAATGCGATAATCAGGCAGTGTTTCACTATACATCTGAAATAAACGGAGAAAAAAGCGAATTCCATCTTTGCCCTGACTGTGCCAAATCCGAGGGCTTCGGAGAGATGCTGAACTTCAAACCAAAATCAATGTTTGACAGCTTTTTCGGAAATCCTTTCTCCATGCTTTATGACAGCTTTTTTGGCAGCAGAATGATGGCTCCGGCTCTTGTTATGCCTAGAGTTATGATACAGGTTGGCGGAGATAAGGCGGCGGAAGCTGTGCAGACCGATACGACAAAAGCTCCGTTGGAAAAGACCGATAATATCCCTGAGGACGCAGGGGAGGAAATCCGCGGGAAAATGGAGCTTATTAAACTTCGTCAGGAGATGAAAAGCGCTGTTGAGGCCGAGGAATTTGAAAAGGCGGCGGAGCTTAGGGATAAAATAAGGCAGTTGGAGGGATAATCCAATTGTGATTGAGACTTCCTTGCCGGACGAAAGGCTTAGATTTTTGTCCGGCAAGAATACTAAGGAGGTATGTTTATGAGATTTCAAGATAGATTTACGGAGAGGGCAAGGCTTGCTCTGTCAAAGGCCCAACAGGCCGCCCAAAACATGGGGCATAGTTATGTGGGAACGGAGCATATCCTCCTTGGCATAGCCTCTGAGGGTGAGGGAATGGGCGCAAAGATTTTGCAGGACAACGGCTTAGACGAAGCTCTCATCACAGAGCTTTTGGAAAAGTTTGTAGGCAGGGGAGCGCCGGGGATTCCCGCTCAGGGGCTTACCCCTGGAGCAAAAAGGGTTGTGGAGCTTTCTGCCATGGATGCCAGCCGTTTGGGACATAACTATATAGGCACAGAGCATCTGCTCATGGGAATACTCCGTGAGACAGATTCAGCAGGGGCAAAGCTTATTTCATCCACCGGCATTGACCTTAACAAGGTCTATACAGATGTGATAAACATTTTTCACAGCAGTGATTACAGGCCACAGGTTCCCCAGAGCATGGCAGCCCCCTATGCCAGAGGAAAAAAGTCAGATACCAAAACTCTTGACCAGTATAGCCACGACCTGACAAGTCAGGCGGCCGCAGGGGAGCTTGACCCTGTTATCGGACGCTTTACCGAGATACAAAGGGTTATTCAAATCCTTTCACGGCGCACAAAAAACAACCCCGTACTTATAGGAGAGCCGGGGGTTGGTAAAACCGCCATTGCGGAAGGTCTTGCCCAGATGGTTGCCTCCGGTGATGTTCCCGAAGATTTGCGCAATAAGCGGGTGGTGTCTCTGGACATTACGGGAATGCTTGCGGGAACAAAATATCGTGGGGATTTTGAGGAGCGCATAAAGGGTGTTTTGAAAGAAGTTTCAAAGGCGGGAGACGTTATCCTGTTTATCGACGAGCTTCACACAATCATAGGCGCAGGCGCCGCCGAAGGCGCCGTTGACGCCGCAAATATCATAAAGCCTGCCCTGTCCCGAGGGGAGCTTCAGGTTATAGGGGCAACAACTTTAAATGAGTATAGAAAGCACATTGAAAAAGACGCCGCCTTAGAGCGCAGGTTCCAGCTTGTCATGGTAAATGAGCCAAGCGAGGAGGAAAGCGTTGCCATCATAAAGGGTCTGCGTGACAGATATGAGGCCCACCATAAGCTTAAAATAACAGACGAGGCCATAGAGGCTGCCGTTACCATGTCGGGAAGATATATAAATGACCGTTATCTGCCTGACAAGGCCATAGACCTTATGGATGAGGCGGCTTCACGAGTGCGCATGAAAACTCTTACCCCGCCAGATGAGCTTAAAGAGCTTGAAAAGAAAATAGATGCTCTCATAAACGAAAAAGAGGCTGCCGTTAAGTCTCAGGATTTTGAGGGGGCAGCAAAGATACGAGACAAGGAAAGGGAGCAGAGAAAGCTTTTGGATGAAGCCCGCAGGTCTTGGGACGAAAGACGGGCCGGAGCCCATAAGAGCGTTGGTGAGGAGGACATTGCCGAGGTTGTTTCCGGATGGACGGGAATACCTGTGACAAGTCTTACGGAAACTGAAAGCGAAAGACTTCTTAAAATGGAGGAAATCCTCCACAAACGAGTAATCGGTCAGGCCGACGCTGTTTCCGCTGTGTCCCGTGCCATAAGGCGGGGCAGGGTAGGGCTTAAAGACCCCAAGCGCCCTGTGGGAAGCTTTCTGTTTTTGGGACCCACCGGAGTTGGAAAAACCGAGCTTTGCAAGGCTCTTGCCGAAGCGGTTTTTGGTGATGAGAATGCAATGATACGAGTTGATATGTCCGAGTTTATGGAAAAGCACACTGTGTCAAAGCTAATCGGCTCACCTCCCGGCTATGTGGGCTATGACGAGGGTGGACAGCTAACAGAAAAAGTTCGCCGCAAGCCCTATTCCGTTATCCTTTTTGACGAGGTTGAAAAAGCTCATGAGGATGTTTTCAACATTATGCTTCAGGTAATGGACGACGGCATTTTAACCGACGCTCAGGGCAGAAGGGTTGATTTTAAAAACACCATAATTGTAATGACCAGTAATGTGGGAGCAAGAAATATCACTGATAAGCGCATAAGTCTTGGCTTTACCGACACCGAGACAAAAGACGGGGGCATAAAGGACGTTGAGGAAATTCGTGCCCTTGTTATGAAGGATTTGAAAGATACTTTCCGTCCGGAGTTTTTAAACCGAATAGACGAAACCATAGTATTCCACCAGCTATCACGGGAGGATATAAGAAAAATTGCCTCTAATATGCTGGATATAGTGGCAAAACGCCTGTTAGGTCTTGGAGTGGAGCTTGAGGTTACTGAGGAAGCCTTAGATAAGCTTGCCGAAGACGGCTTTGACCCTGTTTACGGCGCTCGCCCCTTACGCCGCACCACCCAAAGCGTTATAGAGGATTCAGCGGCTGAAAAGCTTCTTGATTGCAGTCTAAAATCCGGTTGCAGGGCAAGAGCGGTTCTTGCTGAGGGTAAAGTTGTGTTGGAAAAGGTGGAAATTGAGTAAATTATCTTTCTTTAGCGTGAAATATGTGATAGAATGTTCCTGCCCAATTGGGCAGGAACATTTTTTAGAAACTTTTTGGAGGAAACCATGGCAAGCAAATATCAGCATGTTATAGATTATATGAACGAAATACCCGGCTTTAACTCCCAAAACAATATAGTTCTCACAGTGCTTGAGGACGATTATGCCGAGGGTAGGGTGGAGCTTGACTGTTACAGCTTGAACACAAACGGTCATGTCCATGGCGGTCTGCTTTATTCGGCCAGTGATTATGTAGGCGGCTTTGCTGCCAGTCGGGACGACAAGGCTTGTGTTACTGAAAGTGGAAGCATACATTACTTGCGCCCCGGCACAGGGGAATACCTTGTTGTAAAGGCGTGGCCTGTGAAAATCGGCAAGAAGGTCGCAGTGGTGGATGTGAGCGTTTTTGATGACAATGAAAGACTTTTAACAAAGGGAACCTTTACATATTTTTTCATGATAAAGGACTTTTAAGGCAAACTATAAAACCGTGCTGAAGTTTTTATAAAAGCTCTAGCACGGTTTTTCTATTTATATTCGGGCAACTCCACTTTCCCTTGCCGCTTTAGAAACGGCGGCAGCCACAGCGGCGGCGACCAAAGGGTCAAGGGGGTCGGGCAGGATATAGTCTTTTGAAAGCTGACTTTCCGAAACGAGATTTGCCAAAGCGTGGGCGGCGGCAAGCTTCATTTCGTCGTTAATTTCCCTTGCCCTAACATCAAGAGCGCCCCTAAAGATACCGGGAAATGCCATAACATTGTTAATCTGATTTTTATAGTCACTTCTGCCGGTGCCGATTATAGCAGCTCCCGCCTTTTCCGCCAGATGGGGCATTATTTCCGGCTCGGGATTTGCCATGGGAAAAACAATGGGCGCTTGCCCCATGGAAGCAACCATTTCCTCTGTGACCGAGCGGGGGCCGGAAACACCTATAAAAACATCGGCCCCCCTCATGGCGTCGGCAAGACTGCCTTGCATTAAACTCCTGTTACTTATTTTTGCTATTTCCTCTTTGGATTCATTAAGCCCCCCACGGCCTTCGTATATAATGCCTTGGCGGTCACACATTATAACTTCCCGAAGGCCGGATTTCATGAGAAGCTTTGCAATGGCAACACCGGCGGCTCCCGCTCCGGAAATAACGGCACGGATGTCTTTTAAGTCCTTACCCACCAGCTTTAAAGCATTTATAAGAGCGGCGAGAGTGACAACGGCAGTTCCGTGCTGGTCATCGTGGAAGATGGGAATATCGCTTATTTCAATAAGCCGCCTTTCTATCTCAAAACAGCGGGGGGCGGAAATATCCTCAAGGTTTACCCCGCCGAAGCTGCCAAGAAGCAGGGAAACGGCTTTAACAAACTCATCTGTATCCTTAGTGCGCAAACACAAAGGCACAGCGTCAACACCGCCGAGGCTTTTAAAAAGGGCGCACTTGCCCTCCATAACAGGCATGGCCGCCTCAGGACCAATATCCCCAAGGCCCAAAACAGCGCTGCCGTCAGTTATTACGGCCACAAGGTTTCCCCGACCTGTAAGCTCATAGCTTTTATCAGGCTCGTCTTTTATGGCAAGGCAGGGAGCGGCAACACCGGGGGTGTAGGCAAGACTTAAGTCCTCCCGAGTGGAAATCGGAACCTTTGAGGCATAGTCGATTTTTCCCGCCCATTCATAATGTTTTGACAGAGATTTTTCCATATAATCCATTTCTTTACCCCCGTAAGGCTTTTTCTTGAGCATACACTGATTTAACAAGGTTTTCAAGAAGTTTTCGGATAATATGTCAGGGCAGGGCCTTAGCTTAGTTTTGTGTCGGGGTAATAGTGCAGAAGTATTTCCCGATAGTTAAAGCCGTTTTTCGCCATGACATTTGCCCCATACTGGCTCATGCCAAGGCCATGACCATAGCCGGTGACAGTGAAAAAGAAGACACCATCTTTGTATTCAAGAGTGAAGGCTGTGCTTCTCAAGGCAAACAGGCTACGCATTTCCTGACCCGTCAGGGAAACTCCGCCTATTAATACGCTTTTAACCCTACCGCTATCGTCTTGGAGAACGTCTTCCAGCCATTGGGAGGGGTCATCGGAAAAGGCCGCATTTTCCCTAAGGAGCAAAACAGTCTCCCTAAAATCATCAGCGGAAACCTCCACCGTTGTAACAAAGTTTGGAACATCGATTTCCCTTTCGGGGCTTTCAACGCTTATAAGATAAGGCACGTCCGCCCAAAGGGCGCTGCCAGACTCTGTTTTTCCGGCGGAAGAGGAGTGAAAACAGGCTAAAATCGGACTGTTTTCATAGTGTAGCACCTGTCCGTCTGTTGCAAGCACCGCGGCTTTTACGGTTTCGAGGTTTTCCTCATATTCCGCCGCCCAAGCTCCCCGAAGGGCACCCTCGTCTAAATAGGCAAGGCAACAGCCGGAATCTGTGCATATATCCCCATCAGGATGCTTAGGGTTTTGATTTTCCATGCAGTAAAGAACATAGGTTCTCGCCGCCACCGCCTGTGCCTTTAAAGCCTCAAAGCCAAAGCTTAAGGGCATTTCAGCAGCTATGGCATAGGGTAGATATTCTTCCATATTAGTTTCTCTGACACTGCCGTTATCCGACAGGCGGAAAAGGATTTGGCTGTCCCGTCCCTCTGTTGGTGTTTTAATGCCCTCTTCGGTTGGAGCGGGTGACTGCTGCGCTTGAGCAGGCAGGGGCGGCTCGTAATTTTCCTCATACATACCCTCTACTTGTCCACGCAGGAACAAGGCGGGCATAAGTATGGCCGCAAGCCCCAGTAGTATTGAAGCCCAGATTATTCGCTTCATTTTTCTTTGCACTCCCTTCAAGTATTACGATTGTAGTTGACGCTTATGAGAAATAAGTATAAAATAAAAAAGTCTTATACTTTAATAAGCTGCCTTCTTCTGCCCTTTTATAAGGGGGCGGGCCTTTTATAATACCACCTGCCTGCTGCAAGATGGCGGAAGATATAAAAGCACCGCTATAAGAAAATAATATTTTGACTGGAATGTTAATATGCATGATAAATCTTTAAAGTTTTGTGGCTTCACCCTTATAATGGGGATTTTTGGAGCCTTTTTTCGCTGGGCTCAGGGGCTTTCAGCCTACGAGCCGGATACGGGGCTTGCCATAAGCGGCAGTGTTTGGAGCTATATTCTTCTTGGCTTTCTTATTATCAGCGCCTTGTCTTTTATATTTACTGTCTTTAGCTTTAGAAAAAAGAACTTTCCATTAGAGTTTTCTCAGGCCCTCCGGATTGATTTGCGCCTTGCAAGAATAATTGGATTTGCCTTTGCAGCTGTTATGGCCATAGGTGGGCTTATTACCCTTCTTTCCGCCGTCACCGCTCCTTTTTCTGCTTTTGATACCGTGATAGGAGTTTTTGCAATTATCTGCGCCATCAGCTTTGCGGCCTTTATAAGCAGCCCCGAACGTGACAACGCAAATGCCAGAGGAGGAGCATCCGGCCTTATAGTCGTTTTGTTTCTTTGCTTCTGGCTTATAGCAAGCTATAAAAGCTTTGCTTCCGAGCCGGTTATATGGCGCTATGCACCGAGAATACTGGCAATCTGTGCCGCTATTTTAGGCTATTATTTTGTGGTGGGCTACCCCTATGGAAAGCCGAAGCCCATGCTTTGCCTGTATTTTTGCCAGCTTGGAGCCTTTCTTTTAATTGTCACCCTGTCGGACCCCTTTAAATTTGGGGAGCAACTTATAGCCTTGTCTGCCGCAGGGGGCTTGCTTGTTTTGTCATATGCAATAGTCTTTCGAGCCTTAAGTCAAAAGGATATAAAATAAAAAGATATAAAAAAGGTGGGAAAAGCGCCAGACGGCGCTTTTCCCACCTTTTTTATATTCATATCTAAGGGACACAGGGCTTTACCTGCTGCCACTTTTTCTTATGATTTCAGCAACTTTGCTATATGTTTTCCTCAAGAGCCTTTATACAACTTTTGCAAACATTTTTATTTTTGTATGCTATTACATCACGGGCATTGTCACAGAAAATGCAGGCAGGTTGGTATTTGCGCAGAATAATAGAGTCGTTGTCCACATATATCTCCAAAGAGTCCCTCTCCGCTATATCCAGAGTGCGGCGAAGCTCTATGGGAAGAACTATGGGCCCAAGCTCATCAACTTTTCTGAAAATTCCGATTGATTTCATAAAAATACCCCCTTTATAATCTGTTTCCCGTAAGAAAACCGACATAAAATTCCTAATCTATTATAGTTTGTATATAGGATTATAACAATTTGTCGATAAATGTCAATCAGTTTATTTAAAAATATTTCAAAATAAGTTATTTTTGTAACTAATCACAAAATATTGACAAAGGAGACGAAGATAATGGTATTAAGCCTTATTATTGCTATTTCAGTGCTGGTTTCAATAGTTTTTGCCATGGTAAACGGAAACCTTCAATCTCTTGTTGCCGCATGGACTCAGGGGGCCGGCGAGGCTGTAAGCCTGTGTATTGCCCTTTGCGGAATTATCTGCCTGTGGTCAGCTGTTATAGAGCTTATGCGGCAGTCCGGCCTTGCAGAAAAACTATCAAAGCTGCTGCGGCCTGTTCTGGGGAGGATTTTCCCCACAGCAGCCAAAGACCGAGAAACTATGGAGGCTCTTTCCCAAAATGTAAGTGCAAATCTTTTGGGTCTGGGCAACGCCGCCACTCCTGCCGGCATACGAGCGGCAACTCTTATGCAAAAACTCTCAGGTCAAAGCCATGCCTCCAACGAGCTATGCCTTTTGGTTGTGATGAACACAGCATCAATACAGCTTTTGCCCACCACTGTTGCCGCTTTAAGGACTTCTTTGGGGGCCTTTGCCCCTTATGACATACTGCCTGCCGTCTGGCTGACATCTGCCGCTTCCGTTAGCGCAGGGATTTTTGCGGCAAAGCTCTTTGAAAAACTTTCAAGTCCATGAGATTTTTAGGAGAGCTTGCCGTGCCTCTTATACTGGGGGGAATATTTACTTATGCCATCTTTAAGAAAACAGATGTTTTCTCGGCAATGACTAAGGGAGCGAAGGATGGATTGAGGGTTATATGGGGCATTATACCGGCACTTATAACACTTTTACCCTGTATATATATGCTGCGGGAAAGCGGCGCTTTGGATGTCTTGTGCCGGATGATTTCCCCCCTAAGCTCCCTTTTGGGGATACCCTCCGAAACTGTGCCTTTAATGTTGATGCGGCCCTTAAGCGGCAGTGGAGCCTTGGCCCTTGCCGGAGATATAATAAAAACCAGCGGAGCGGATTCCTTTACTGGGCGTTGTGCCGCTGTTATGCTAGGCTCCACAGAGACAACCTTTTATGTAATTGCCGTATATTTCGGGGCGGCAGGGATAAAAAACAGCCGCCACGCCATACCGGCAGCCCTAATTGCTGACTTTACGGGCTTTGTGGCCGCAGTGTTTTTCACGAGACTGTTTTTCGGCTTTTAAGCTGTCAAAACTAAAGGGGGTAAGGCCGCATAAAAAGGAAGCAATTTAAACACTGCTCCCTTTCCAATATTAAAAACACTTTTAAACCTTCCCTAGGGGGCAAAGGCTATGTTTTTGAATGTCCCTGTTTTTTATCGGTTTTTATAGGCTTTATCTTAATGTCAAAGCCCGAAGATATGGCTCCTTTTGGGCAGACTGACTTGCAGGCTCCACAGCGTATACATTCAGGAGAGTTAATATTTTTTGTAAGCTCCACGTTCATAAGGCACTTTCTCTCGCAGGCTTTGCAGTTTATGCAGAGACTTTTGTCCAGATACATACCGTAAAGGCTGAACCTGTTAAAAAGAGAATAGAAAGCACCTAATGGACAAAGGTATTTGCAAAATGGACGGTAGATAAAAACCGAGGATACAAGAACCGCCACCAGCACAAAAAGCTTCCAGTTAAACAAAAAGCCAAGGGAAGAGCGAAGGCTGGGGTTTGCGGCGATAAGGGGAAAGGCGCCCTCAAGAATACCGGCGGGACATATAAGCTTGCAGAAATACGGGGGAGCGGTTCCAAATTGATTAGTTAAAAAAAGAGGCAAAAGCACAACAAAAACAGCCCCCACTATGTATTTTAAAAAACGCAGGGGCCTGTCAATGCGGGGATTTACCCGAATTTTCGGCAGGGGTATTTTATACAAAAGGTCTTGCACCAGACCAAAGGGGCATAAAAGACCGCAGATAAGCCTGCCCAGCACAAGACCGAAAAGCATGATAAGACCCACTACATAAAAGGAAAAATCATACCTTGCGCTGCCTATAATTGACTGAAGGGCACCCACAGGGCAGGCGCCCAAAGCGGCGGGGCAGGAATAGCAGTTTAAAACCGGCACACAAAACATTTTGGAAGAGCCTGTGAATATCTTGCCTTTTGCAAAACCCATAGCATAGCCATTTATAAGAGCCGCAGCGGCTATTTGAAAACTTAGCCTGCGGCGGGCAAAGTGTTTTTCAGAGTGCTTTTTCATCAGCCCACTCCTATGCACTCAAGGCAGATGTTGGCCGCCTTTTGCAAAACCATAAGATGTTCCTCCCGCAGGAGCCCCCCTATGATGAAGGCAAGACAGATGAGCAAAACCCCAAGGCGGATAATATTTTTTCTTTTTCTGCTCATGATGAACCTTCCTTTGGAAATAAGAAGTTATTTTCCGATAGTTTCAAGGGCTGCATCAATAAGGAGCATATAGGAATTGGAGATACTTTCCCCATAGCTGGGAATGCCAAGCTGAGGATTTCCTATGGGACGGCCCTTGCCATCCAGAAAAACTGTGGTGGGATAGGCTTGAACCCCCGATATAAAAGAACGGTTTATATCGTCATTTGCCTCAAGAACTGTGAAGGTGATGCCGTATTCCAAAAGTATTTCGGCTACAAGCTCCCTTTCCGTATCAGCGTCGCCGCAGACAGAAATAAGGTTAACATTATCGGGCAGGTTCTCATATAACTCCTGAAGGTCGGGCATTTCCATGATGCAGTAGCCGCACCAAGTGGTCCATATATTGACCATAGTTACATCAAAATCAGAAAAGATGGCTTCTGTAACAGTGTTGCCCTCCATATCGGGGGCGGAAAAGCTCTCCATAGAGCCGGCAAAACTTGTTTTGGGAGCTTCACCCGCCTTTGTTTCCTGACCATCACCGGAAGTTTCAATTTCGCCTGACTGCTGGTCAGCGGGAAAAAGTTCAGGTGCATTTGATATTGAAGGCTTCATAACACAGCCCGCCATAGCAAGGCATATAAGGGAAAAAGACAAAAGAGCGATAGCGAATCTTTTCATATCCGATGTCTCCTTGTTTGATTATAGTCTTATACGCTTAGTAAAACCCAAAGGGAAGCATAAGATTTTTGTTTTTCGGCCTAAAGAGGATTTTCAATGCCCTGATTTTTAGCATTCTCCAGCACTTTGAGCATCCAAACCATGTTTTTACCAATAGCTCGCATTATATTCATGCCTTCGGTGTCTTTTGAAACCTCCTCGGCTGTGCGTCCGTAAACCATGTTCCAGTAAACTGAAGGCAGGCATATCATTTTATTTATGCCTAAATATTTATTAAGCTGGTCATAGGTGGCTGTGGCTCCGCCACGGCGGGCGGCGCAGATGCAGGCTGCGGGCTTATAGGCAAAATAATCTGTATGAGTATAAAAAAGCCTGTCCATAAAAGAAATCATAGAGCCATTGGCCGAGGCATAATACACTGGAGAGCCAAAGATAAAGCCGTCACAGAAGGAGGCTTTATCTAAAGCTTCGTTTACAGCATCGTCCATAAAACATCGCCCTGTTTCCCTGCATTTGCCGCAGGCTAAACAGCCGCTTATAGGCTCTGTGCCTATATGAAAAATTTCGCAATCAATTCCGCCCTTTTCAAGTTCAGATGTTATGGCGGAAAGGGCAGTGTAGGTAGAACCTTTGGCGTGGGGGCTGCCGTTTATAAGAAGTACCTTCATATTTTTTTCTCCAGATACCTGTATGAGGATTTTACAAAACCGTTTTTTTCGTAAAAGCTTATGTCCTCGGAAATAGTGTGAAGCTCTATGCGGGAAATTCCCTCTTTTTTAAGTTCCTGAGCAAGTTGAACCATTGCCATGCTACCGGAACCTTTACGCTGATAGCGGGGGTGGACAAAAATTTCGTCCACATAAAAAATATCGCTTTTAGCCGTTAGGTCTATCCTGCCGAAAAGGTAGCCTATGGGGTCCCTTTCAAGGATTAGGGCATAACCACGCCTGTAATCACCGGATAAAAATGCGGTAATACGCTTTTCTGCCCTATCAAGCTGCCATTTTTCGCTCCAAGGAGGCTCGGCATATACCGTACACATCATTTGAGCTGCCGCCGGAATATCTGTTTTGCTGCACTTTTGTAAGAATATCATAATATACCTCCGATTGTTATTTTATTTGTTAAGTATTTAGAAGATGTAAAAGCTGATTTCGGCAATCTATTTCCGCATTTAAACGGGGGACAATGGAGGGCGTTATAGCACAGCCGCATGACGGCTTTATGCTATATGCGGTTAAATAACTTATAATGTCTGCTTGCCGACATTATAGCATGGTTTTATGAAAAAAACAAAGATTTCGGGGAAGCTTGAATTTTAAAATATCACAGCGATATGGACGCTCGTATATACATAAAAAAGACCCAGCGACAGCCGGGTCTTTAGTTTTAGTTTTTAGTGGCAGCCGCAACCGTGGCCATGGCCATTTTCCTTTGCGGGAGCGTCAAAATCATCTTCAAATTCGATATTTTCCATATCAAACTCCAGCATTTCGCCGCAGTTGGGGCACTGGATTTTTCCAAGAGCGAGAACATCACCGTCTACTGTGATGGTATTTTCACAGGCGGGGCAGGTGATTTCGTAAAATACGGCATCAGTACATATATGGTCTTCATGGCCGTGGCCGCCACAACAGCAATCCCCATGCTCATGATTGTGGTCGTGGTCACCGCAACAGCAGTCATCATGGTCATGGTCGTGGTCGCCGCAACAGCCATCTCCATGCTCATGGCTGTGGTCACCACAGCAGTTATCACCAAGGTCATGGCCATAATCACCGCAGCAGCAGTCGTCCTCGTCGTAAACAAGGCTTTCTACAAGGGCAAGGTCGTCGGATATTGCGTCAAGCTCCTCGCCAAGGTCCATAGCATTTTCCTCAAGGTCTTCCAAATCGGATGCCACTGAGCTTAAAATGTCTATAATTGCGTTAAAAAGCTTATCTTCTTTTGTCTCCTTGCCAAGACCCAAGCCTTCGGCAAGACCTTTTAAATATGCGACTTTTTCAGGTGTTGTCATAACAACGTCCTCCTTAAATGTGATGCATAAGGCCGGTAAAGCATAAGGCTTGTGCCGGCTTTAAAAAACTTGTGAGCCTTAGCCCTTGGCCCGCTCCAGATATTCACCGGTGCGGGTGTCGATTTTTATGCAGTCGCCAATATCCAGAAACAGGGGAACCTTTATTTCGGCGCCTGTTTCCACTGTTGCGGGTTTGCTGGCGTTTGTTGCCGTGTTTCCGGCAAAGCCGGGGTCTGTATCTGTAATTTCAAGCTCGACAAAGTTCGGAGCTTCGACAGAGAACACATTGCCCTTATATGAGGAAACTGTGCATACCATGTTTTCTTTAACAAATCTGAAACTATCTGTTAAGATGCTTTTGTCAATGGGAACAAGCTCATAACTTTCTTGGTCCATGAAGTAGTATAGGTCGCCATCGGAATAGCTGTATTCCATGTTTTTGCGGTCTACATATGCGTTTTCAAATTTTTCCGTAGGGTTAAAAGATGTTTCGGTAACGCCGCCGGTGATGACGTTTTTCATCTTTGTGCGGACAAAAGCTGCACCCTTTCCGGGTTTTACGTGCTGAAACTCAATTACCTGCATTACCTTACCATCCAGCTCAAAGGTAACACCGTTGCGAAATTCGCCTGCGCTTATCATAACAGGTCCTCCTATATAGGGATTTGAGTCCGTATTTATAAGGCGGACTCTTATTAACATACCTTATCTAGCATATTTTACACTATTATGCCACATTTGACAAGGTTTAGATTACTAAAAGGCAAAGTTTTTATAAGCTTTTTGCATAAGGGGCGGAAGCTAAAGTATAATAAGCTCCTTTGGCGCTTTTGTAAGGTTTTCACAGCCGTCTTTTGTGATATAAATCATATCCTCTATGCGCACACCAAACTTTCCGGTGAGGTATATCCCCGGCTCACTTGTAACAACAGCCCCCTCGGGCAAGGCTCTGTCCTCCCTCGGGTTTGCATTGGGGCCTTCGTGTACCTGAAGTCCCACACTGTGGCCGAGTCCGTGGCCGAAATATTCGCCGTAGCCTGCTTTTTCTATGATGTCTCTGGCGGCCTTGTCCATATCCCTGCCTATAACACCGGCACGGGCAGCGGCAATGCCCGCAAGCTGGGCAGAAAGCACAGTGTCGTAAACCTTGCGCATTTCATCTGTCACACTGCCTAGGGCAACGGTGCGGGTCATATCCGAGCAATAGCCATTTACCTTGCAGCCAAAATCCATGGTGATAAAATCTCCAGCTTGCACCTTTCGATTGCTGGGGACACCGTGGGGACGGCTGGAGTTTGGCCCCGAAACACAGATGGTTTCAAAGGAGACACACTGGGCACCGTTTTTCATCATTTGATATTCAAGCTCTGCCGCTATCTCTTTTTCACTTATATCCGGTTTTATCACGCCTAATACATAGTCAAGAGCTTTTTCTGCAATCCGCTGGGCCAAAACCATGTTTTCGACTTCGTAAGGCTCCTTGGTTTGGCGAAGCTCAAGGCAGATTTTCTGGGCGGGAACAAGCTTTAAGGAAAGAGCCTCCTGCAAGCGGAGATATTCACTGTAACTTAAGCTTTCGTCTTGAGCGCCAAGCCTTGTAATCCCGTTTTCGGAAATTAGTCTTTTTAGGATGTCGTTTTCTTTTTCCTCTGTGGTGCTTTGAAGAACTTCGGCATTTTTTACATATTCATGAGCCGCCTCGATATAGCGGGAGTCGGTTATAAAATAGGCCATTTCCGGCAATATAAGCAGGGCGCCGGAGGATGTGTGAAAGCCCGAGGCATAAAGCCTGTCTGTTTCATCCTTTAGCAAAAGAGCGTCTATGTCGTAATTTTTCATGGCCTTTTGGATTTTTTTGATGTTAGCCACTTTTTCTTCCTTCCTGTCTATTTTGATTTAACCTTGTAAGCAAGCCGAAAAGGCACTTCAAGGCCATAGCGAATTAGGTGCAGGGGATTAACCATGCTGATAGGGCGAACGGCAATGGCTATTACCCCTGCACGTTTTCCACAAAGAACGTCTGTGTATATCTGGTCGCCTATTATAGCGGCGTCTTCAGGGGCAATGTCCTTTTTTTTAAGAACCTGCAAAAGCTTTGCCGTTCGTGGCTTTTGCGCCCTGCTTATACATTCAAGGCCAAGGTCGGAGGCAAAATCCTGAGGCTTTTTCCCCCTGTTATTTGATAAGATAAAAGGCTCAATTCCAGCTTTTTTAAGGCTGTCCACCCAGTTTCGCAAGGGTACCGATGCGCTGTTTTCGCAAAAAGGGGCAAGGGTGTTGTCAAGGTCCATGAAAAGAAGCTTTATGCCCCTATCCGAAAGAGTTTGGGGTTTAAGCTCATATATGCTGCCGAGCATGATGTCGGGTATCGGAAGGCTCATTCTGTTTTCCTTTCAAGTTTTGCCAAAGCAGCATCATAAAAGCTGTGCTGCGGCAGGGTATTTTCCATTGATGTGGTGCTAAACCGATTCCAAAGCACAGAGTATATCTTCCTTTATATCCTCTGTGTCCTCAATGCCAAGAGATATGCGGATAAGGTCTGAGGGGACTCCCGCCTTTATAAGTTCGTTTTCGGAAAGCTGGCGGTGGGTAGCATTGGCAGGATGCAAAACACAGCTGTGGGCATCAGCCACATGGGTGGCTATAATGGCAAGCTTAAGCTCTGCCATAAAGCGCTCTGCCGCTTCTCTGCCGCCTTTAAGCCCGAAAGAAACCACGCCGCAGGAGCCATTGGGAAGATATTTTTGTGCTAAGTCATAGCATTTATTGTCGGCTAGTTCCGGATAGTTTACCCAAGCAACCTTTTCGTGTTCGGATAAAAGCTGTGCCGCCGCAAGGGCGTTTTTGCAATGCTGTGCCATACGAAGGTGGAGGGTTTCGATGCCAAGACCGACGATATAAGCGCTTTGCGCCGAGGCGCAGCAGCCAAAGTCACGCATTAGCTGGGCTGTGCATTTGGTTATGAAGGCCCCTTCAAGACCAAAGCGCTCTGTGTATATAAGGCCATGATAGCTCTCGTCGGGGGTGGTAAGCCCTGAGAACTTTTCTGCATTTGCGTTCCAGTCAAACTTACCGGCATCCACTATTGCTCCCCCAACGGTGGAGCTGTGTCCGTCCATGTATTTTGTTGTGGAGTGAACGACAATATCAGCCCCCCACTCTATGGGGCGGCAGTTTACAGGGGTGGGGAAGGTGTTGTCGATAATCAGGGGAACACCATTACTGTGGGCGGCCTTTGCAAATCTTTCTATATCCAGAACTTGAAGGGAGGGGTTTGAGATGGTTTCGCCGAAAAATGCCTTGGTGTTGGGACGGAAGGCCCCGTAAAGCTCTTCGTCTGTGCAGTCGGGAGAGATAAAGGTGAAGTCTATGCCCATTCTGCGCATGGTGACGTTAAAAAGATTATATGTGCCGCCATATAGGGCCGAGGAACAAAGGATATGGTCGCCGGCCTGACATATGTTAAAAATTGCAAAGAAATTTGCCGATTGCCCCGAAGAGGTGAGCATGGCAGCAGACCCGCCCTCAAGGGCGCAGATGCGAGCCGCCACGTGGTCACAGGTGGGGTTTTGCAAACGGCTGTAAAAATAGCCGGAGGCTTCAAGGTCAAAGAGACGTCCCATCTCTTCACTGCTGTCGTACTTAAAGGTGGTGCTTTGGATAATAGGTATTTGGCGGGGCTGTCCGTTTTGCGGCTCATAGCCCGCCTGAACGCATTTGGTGCCGATTCTGCTCATGGTTTATCCTCCGTTTATTTGGGTTTATAAAAGGCTTCACGAAAATGCGGAGCCAACTATTTTTTCGTTGTACTCAAAAGGCGCTGATATATCAATTCCGCCGGCCTCGGCTGATTTTTTCCCTTCGATGAGAATTTGGACGCTGTTTACTCCGGAAATACCCGAAAGGGAGTTTACAAGGGAATATATCCAAAGCCTTGCCATCTGGGGATTTTCGTTGCAGGACAAAAGAAAATTTTCCGAAAGACTGATGTCACAAACACCATCTTGAGTGTATATGGATAAAAGAACGGTGTCCTCAGGCAGAGCAGGGACAAGACGGCCGCTTTCCGGCCCTTCAAGAAGCTTATACATAAGGCTGCGCTCAAAGGATATATCCTCGTTTAGACTAAGGCTGTGATATTCAAAAACTATGTCGCCATAGTACGGTCTTGGAAAATAAAGCCTTGCCTCGGCTTCTTCCTCACTGTGGACTGTGTTTCTTAAAACTGCCTTATCAGGACATATTATCCTGCCTGCCGTCTCATTTCCGACATAAAGGCACACACAGTCTATTTCGGGCAGGGAGGACATAGTAAGAGCTATGGCATAATCCACCAAAGTCTTGTCCATTCCCTCAAGGTTATTATATGAATCATTTAAATACACAAGAGCGTTTCTTCCGCTTTGTCTGATAGAAAGTATATCCACATTTTCAGGCAGGACACACATAAGTCTTTCACCGGAGGGGATGCTTTTCAAGGCATAGGCCGCACATTGAAGGGGGTCTGTCCCATCCTCGGGGAAAGGGTAAGCCTCCGGATATAAAAGCTCGCCGCCGGATTGAAATTCCGGACGGAGAAGCCTGTAAACTTTTATACTGTCTGCCTCGTCTCCGGAGGGGCCTTTTTTCCCACAGGAAGAAAAAAGAAGAAGGAGGCAAAGCAGGGGCAAAAGAACATATTTTTTCATTGTCCCTCCTCCTTTTCCTCAAGAGCCGGAAAGAAAACAGTGAAGCGGCTGCCACGCTTTTGTCTTTTCTCAACCTTTATGCTGCCGCCGTGAAGCTTAACGGCATCGCAAACTATGGAAAGCCCCAAGCCGCTGCCGCCGGCCTCCCGACTGCGGGCCTTGTCCACCCTGTAAAATCGGGAGAAGATATGGGGCATATCCTCCTCGGGAATGCCTATGCCGCTGTCTGATACAATAAGGCAGATAAGGGAATTTTTCTTTGACAGAGATATTTCAACTGTGCCGCCGGAGGCATTGTATTTGATGCCATTTTCCGCAAGATTGAAGATAATCCTGTATAAGAGGTCCTCATTTCCATTTACATAAAGACCGGAGCGCAGATTTGTGGAAATTGTAATCTGCCTGTCTCTGGCCAAAGGTGACAAAAGGTGCAGGGTTTTTTCCACCACCCGCCTTAAGTCCACAGGCTCGAAGGCAAGACCGGCTCCACTGTCTATTCTGGAAAGGCTTAAAAGCTTTTCAGTGGTGCTTTGAAGACGCTCTGCCTCGTTGCCTATATCCGTTACAAATTCCCGCATGGTTTCATTGTCGATGTTCTCGGCGTTGAGGATGCTGTCCGTTAAAAGTCTTATGGAGGCAAGAGGGGTTTTAAGCTCGTGGGAGGCGTCGGAAACAAAGCGGCGGCGAAGCTCTTCAGTTTCCCTGAGCCTTCCTGTGAGGTTGTTAAACTCCTCACCCAAGGCAGACAGCTCGTCATGCCCCTTTGTTTCTATGCGGTGGTCGTAATTGCCCTCGGAAACTATTTTGGTTGCCTTTACAAGCTCTGTTATGCGCAGGGTAAGGGCCCTGCTGAAAATCATCATAAGGATGATGGCGGCAATGCTTAAAATTGTGCTTATACTGCGAAGGTTAGTTTGTATGCCTCCGATAAGCTGGGCCTGAGATGAGTCATATTCGTAGAGGTAAACTGCCCCCGTAGTGTTGCCGCCGTTTCTTATGGGCATGGCTTCGCTAGTCATAAAAGCACGGCCATCGTATACGGAATAGCATACCACTTCGCCGGAAAGGGCCCGCCGTATTTCGGGAAAAAGAGCATAGCGCCCGACAGATGGGTCAAGCTGGGCGGTGTCATATAAAATTTCAGCGTATTCGTCTGTCACAATGACACGGGTGAGAGAGCGCAGGTCAAGTAGTTGCATAACCTCACGAACCGTTTCCCCTGTAAGCCTGTCTTGTGTGGACAAAGCAGAGGACATTACCCCCGCCTGATTTTGCAGGGAGACCTGCTTTGATGAAAACACCAAATCCCGTGAAACAACTGTGGGGTAGGTGTTAAGCATAACCAAAAGCCCCCCTATGAGAACAAGAAAGGTTAGAGAAAATTTTAACTGAACGCTGTTTGCTATGTTAAATGGTTTAAACAGCTTTTTCATTTACTATCTCCATGAAATCCACCTTGTTGTTTAAAGATATATTATATCTCCGGCTCCTTTGAAAGTCCATAGTGACTTTAAAAGGAGCCGGAAAATATAAGAAACTTTCTCAGCTTTCGGCAAAGTAATAGCCCACTCCCCATTTTGTGTTGAAGCACTTGGGGTCGGCAGGGTCTAATTCAAGCTTTTCCCGCAGCCGCCTTATATGCACATCCACAGTGCGCACATCCCCCTGATAATCAAGCCCCCAAACTATGTCTAAGAGCCTTTCACGGCTGTATACCTTGCCGGGGTTTCGCATAAGAAGCTCGGCAAGGTTAAACTCCTTTGCAGTCAAATCCACAGGTACACCATCTTTTTTTGCTATGCGGCGGGAACTGTCAAGGCTTATATGGTTTCGTGTAAGCTTTTCGTTTTTGTCTGCGCTATTTTTTATGGCACTGCGGCGCAGCAGGGCCCGAACCCTTGCCTTAAGCTCCAGAATGTTGAAGGGCTTTGTAATGTAGTCGTCAGCTCCGTATTCAAAGCCGATTATCTTATCCGTATCTTCGCTGCGGGCTGTCAGCATGATGATGGGGACTGTGGAGTGCTCACGTATGCGCATACATACCTCCAGACCATCAAGCTTGGGCATCATAATATCTAAAAGGATAAGGTCATAACTGTTTGTCTTGGCCATTTCAACGGCGGCTTCTCCGTCATAGCAGGCATCAACCTCATAGCCCTCGTTTTCAAGGTTAAATTTAATCCCCTTGACAAGGAGCTTTTCGTCGTCTACCACAAGTATTTTCATGTTGTTTTGCCTCCGCTAATTTAATCAATGCTTATGTATTCTCGTATATCGTTAAACTTTGCCTCTCCTATGCCCGAAACAAGCATAATATCTTCAATTTGTGAGAAGGGGCCGCTTTTTTCACGGTATTCAACTATGGCAAGAGACAGGGCCTCGCCTATGCCGTATAGGCTTTGAAAGTCTTCCTTTGCCGCTGTGTTTATATTTATTTTTTCCCCTTGGGAAATTGTACCACTGTTTTCATCTAAGGGAATTTCCGAGTTTTCCGAAAGGGCAGGCGGGGTCTTTGCGGTTTTTATTTCAAAGCTTCCGTCATTTTTGCGGCCCTCGCCCACAAGGAGGACAGCGGCGGCTCCTATAACAAAAACAAGGCTTAATATTATTGAGATTATCTCGACTCTCGAGGGTTTCAAACTTACTCACCGACCCTTATAATTTCTATACGGGGATATTTGTTATTGCTTTTCACTGGGATTATACGTATAATGAATGGCGGTATTTATACTATTTTGCACCATAATTTCATAATAACATATTTATCCGGAGTTGAATATGAAAAAGATTAAGATTTTACCCCTGTTTTTACTTATTTTAATTCTTGTGCCCGTTTTTATGCCTGTCGAGGCTGCCGCTGTGGAATTGCCGG
>JAAYFX010000047.1 GCA_012728025.1 Clostridiales bacterium | reverse complement strand
GTCATATTCCTCGCCATAGCGGCTGTCTGAAGGCTTTATCCTCACATTAGCTTTTATCTTATCCCCCGCTTTAAGCTCATTAATCTCTCCGCCATAGGAGTAAAGAAGGGCCTTTAAATGTGGCGTGTCCTCTCCTCCAAGCTTTATAGGCAGGCTGGTATAAGCACCTTCAATTACAGTGGGGTAGTCTGTTGCCACTGCTGAAATTTCCATGTCTATATCCGTAAAAACCCTTGCCGGCAGAACCTTAGCCCCGTAATGAATGGCATAGACCCCTATCCCTACGGAAAAAGCCAGACAAAGGCAAAAAATCCGCACACGCATATCGCCCTTAAAAAGAAAACCCAAGGCAGATAGGGCAATGCAAAGGAAAGCCGCAATAAGCCAGAGCTTTCGAGGCAGAAGATAGTGGCATATATATACTGCCGCCGAAAAGGACAAGGCGGCTGTTAAAAGCTTGCGCATGGCCCTTCCTTCTTACACCAATGTTTCCCCAAGGCTACGGCCGGAAAGGACGTGGAAATGAAGGTGCATAACTGTCTGTCCACCCTTTTCACCGCAATTATTAATAATATGGAAGCCCTCGGATAAGCCTTCTTTTTTCGCAAGGGCCGCTATAACCTCAAAACAGCGGGCTATAATGCCGGAGTTTTCGGCATTGACCTCCATGGCGCTTACAATATGCTCCTTTGGAATCACAAGAAAGTGAACGGGAGCTTGGGGATTTATGTCGTGGAAGGCTATAATATCCTCATCCTCGTAGATTTTCTTGGATGGAATTTCACCTGAAACGATTTTGCAAAAAATACAGTCTGTCATGGTCTTTACCTCCTAAATAATGATAAGGCGGGACAGGGTTTTTTCCCTGCCCCGCATTTTGCTTCATCTAGGGCGTGTTGACACAAGCGCTCAACGTCCATCTTTTGGCGCATTTTGCATCATGCTGCGTTAAATTTTCTTGAAATACGGAAGTATGTCTGCGAAAATTTGCCTTATCTGACACAAAATCCACTCAAAATCTGTACATTTCGGATAGTGTCAATACGCCCTAGTCTTTAACTTTTTCAAAAACAAAGTTGTCAATATCCGCAAGGGCATTATCCACCAGAAGCTCGTCTTTTATGCCTCCCATGGCACGTTCAGCCTTGCCGCCGCCGCTGCCGCCGGCAATGGATACCACGTGCTTTATAAGGTCGCCGGCTCGTATGCCCTTTTTAACGGCCTCGTCACCGGAAAAGGCCGCCGCCGCTGTTTTGCCCCCGCTTTCAGAGGTAAGCACTGCCACCACATTGGGAAAGCGGTCACGTAGCATATCGCCCATTTGGCGAAGCTCGTCTCCCGTAAGCTCAGGGAAGGAGGCAGTTATGATTTTAAGTCCCTTAACCGTTTTTGCCCCTAAAGCAATATTCTCTGCCTGCATGGTAAGCTGTTGGGCACGAAGTTTTTCAACCAGCTTGCGGGAGCTTTTAAAGTCTTCCATAAGCTGCTCAAACTTGCCTTCCACATCGTTTGTGTTTGCCTTTAAAGATTCGGAAATGCGGCGTAAGATTTCAGAGCCACGGCGCATTTCTGTCATAACCGCTTCGCCAACAATGGCCTCTATGCGCCGAACACCGCTGGCAACGGAAAACTCGCTTTTTATGCGGAAGGGGCCAACCTTGGCAGTATTATCCAAATGTGTACCGCCGCAAAGCTCTATGGATTGGCCGCCCATATTTATAACCCGCACCATATCACCATATTTTTCAGAGAACATGGCAACAGCGCCCATTTTCTTTGCCTCGTTTATGGGCATTTCGCTTGCATCAACCTCATAGCCTTCAAGGATTGCCGAATTGACATACTCTTCTATCTGCTCTAGCTCCTCGGCGCTTATGGCGGAAAAATGAGTAAAGTCAAATCTTAGCTTGTCTGGCTCCACCAGAGAACCCGCCTGCTCAATATGGTCGCCTAAAATTACCTTTAAAGCCTTGTGCATAAGGTGGGTGGCACTGTGGGCTCGCATAATGGC
>JAAYFX010000046.1 GCA_012728025.1 Clostridiales bacterium | reverse complement strand
GGGTAACCTGATTATAAGGCAGATTGCCCCCATCTTGCAGAGATAATTCAGGTGGCCGACATGAAAACAGCAGACAGCTTTGGGGAAGTTGTTGAAGCCGTTACCTGCGGTAACACGGTTCTTTTTTCCGAGGGCAGCGCCAAGGCCATAGTTTTAGATACCAAAAATTACGTTATACGTGCTGTTGAAGAACCGGATAACGAAAAAGTTTTACTTGGCCCTCGGGAGGGCTTTACAGAGTCGTTGCTGCAAAATCTTTCTCAGGTGGTGCGGCGGGTTCACACTAATGACCTTAAGACAAAGCTTTTGTCCTTGGGCAGGCGGACAAAAACCCCTATCTGCGTTTGTTATATAGACAGCTTGGTGGATAAATCTGTTTTAGAAACGCTTATGGAGCGGCTAAATAAGGTTGATATTGACGGCATCTTGGACACCAACTATATTAACGAGATGATTCGTGACCATCGCTTCAGCCTTTTTCGCAGCATCGGTTACACCGAAAGGCCAGATACAACTGTGGGAAAACTTTTGGAGGGGCGCATTGCCATATTTGTGGAAGGCTCCCCTGTGGTTCTCACAATTCCCTATCTTTTTATCGAAAACTTTCAAAGCAGCGAAGACTATTACCTAAGTTTTTACTATACCTCCTTCTCCCGATTTATGCGGATTTGCGCCTTTTTGCTTACAATAACAATCCCCGGACTTTATATTGCAATTGTGGCCTTTCATCAGGAAATGCTGCCTCTGCGGCTTTTGATGCACGTTGCCCTAGAGCGGCAAAGCGTACCGCTGCCTGCGGCTATGGAGGCTGTGGTTATGCTTTTGGTGTTTGATATACTCCGAGAAACCGGCATCCGTATGCCATCAAAAATCGGTCAGGCTTTAAGCATTGTTGGAGCCTTGGTTATAGGGCAGGCGGCAGTGGAAGCAAGCCTTGTGGCAGCACCTATGATAATTGTTGTGGCCTCCACGGGAATTACAGGGCTTTTGGTGCCAAAGCTTAATGTCCCAGTTATTTTATGGCGTTTTATACTGCTGTTCTTTGCAACCTCCTTTGGGTTTTTCGGTTTTACAATCGGTCTTTCTCTTATGCTTATTCAGATTAACAACCTTGGCTCCTTTGGCATAGAGCAGATGGCTTTAAAAGGAGACTTCCGCTTCCAAAATATCAAGGACATCTTATTCCGTGCCCCTTGGTCTATGATGAAAAATCGGCCGGAAGCTATGACATCAAACACAAGACGCATGGCGGAGGGCAGGGATGATGTTTAAAAAAATTTTGCTTGTTTTTTTAAATCTTAGTCTTATACTCAGCCTTTGCGGCTGTTGGAATTATCAGGGTCTTGATGAGCTTAATATCGTCGTAGGCATTGCCGTTGATTTTGACAACAACGGCAACTGCTTTGATGTCAGCTATGAATCGGCAGATTTGGCCACCGCTGACAAAAAAAGTGTCATTACGGGCAAAATCACACATTCCAAGGGAAAAAACTTGTTTGATGCAGCAAGAAACGCAAAGCGCAGAGAAGAGGACAGGCTTTTCTTCGGCGGTTCTCAAATTTTAATTATTAATGAGACACTGGCTGCCGATGAGGGTATTCTAACCATTATAGAATGGTTTCTGCGGGATGTTGAATGCAGAGAAACCATTAGCGTGGCCATATCTCAGGAAGATACGGCCGCAAGTATTTTAGAGGTTAAAGGTGAGCCGAAAGGCATAGTCTCAATCACCTTGCATGATATTATAAAAAAAGACAGGGATGTCAGCGGAACGTCTATGGACAAGCCCATGTTTCAGATTTATAACGATTTGCACTCCCTGCGAAAATCTACGGTTATGCCCGCCTTGCATAAGGTAAAAAACGGGGAAGGTGAGGTAATTGAAATAAACGGTCTGGCTGTTATAAAAGAAGATAGGCTGGAAGGCTATCTCTCTCCGGAGCAGTCCCGTTATGTTCTGATGATAGAAGATAAGCTTGGAGGCGGCATTTTTACACTTTCCACTCAGGGTATATCTAGCCATGATATTTCTTTGGAGATTTTTGAAAGTGACACTAAAAAAAGTTTTTCCTATGAAAGCGGCAGGCTTACAGTTGAGATTAATACCAAAACAAAGGTATATATCGCCGAAAATCGGGGCTATCTTGACATAATGGATAAAGAAGTAGTTTCGCAAATAGAGACTTTGGCCTCAGAAATGATTAAGGATAACATCGAAAACCTTGTGGCCCTTACCCAACAGCAATACAAAACCGACCTTTTCGGATTTGGGGAGATGATTCATAAGCGAGATTTAAAGCTGTGGAATGAGCTTTCCCCCATGTGGGACAAGCTTTATCCCGACCTTGAAATCAAGGTTTCCGCCGAGGTAAACGCTGTGAACTCCGCATCCACCAGATAGGGGGAACTTGCTTGTTTATTTTAGTTTTACTTCTTTGTGTAGGAACGATTTTTTATGATGCCCTGACCCTGCTTAAAAATCTTAATAGACGGGAAAAATTTATTTATTTTTTTATGATGGGGCTGGGCTTTGTTGTTCTATCACTATATAGCTTTAAAATTGACCTGCCCTCCCCTTCTGATGGAATAATAAGAGTTTTAAATTCTATATTTAAAATAGATAACAGCAGCCTGCCTCTTTAGGCTTTGGAAAGGATAGTTTATGGAAAACAATAGGCTTTCAGTAAATCAGGCTGTTTTTAGTATTGTGCTTTTTAACTTCGGCAGCAGCGTTGTCATGGGCATAAGCACCTGCCTTGCTCAAGATACACTATTGGCAATTTTCACGGCAACTTTGTTCGCCTTGCCCCTGTTTTTAATATTCGCACGGATTATGAAGCTTTTTCCGGAGCAGGATATTTTTGAAATAATCGAAACTCTGTTCGGAAAGGTGTTAGGAAAGCTTATAATCGCCCTTCTGGCCTTTTATGCCATTCATTTGGCCGCCCTTGTTTTGCGTAATTTTACGGAATTTACTCAGGTTTCCATGATGGAAAAAACACCCCAACTGCCCATTATCATTCTTATGGGGCTAACAGCCATTTATCTTGCCAGAAGCAATATCCACGCTATCGGAAAATGGGCTGTCCTTTGTTTTTTTCTTGTTTTATTCGTGGTTATGATAACCTTTTCTGCCTCCCTCCGCCATATTAGGCTTGATGATATTCTTCCCTTGGCAGAGCACCCTCCAAAGCAGATTTTTCAAAACAGCCTTCAGATTTTTTCCTTCCCCTACGGGGAAACGGTAATTTTTCTTTCAGTGGCCAGCGCCTTTCCCAAGGGGAAGTCCCATCATGTTTTTTTAAAGGCTTTGATAATTATTTTGATTATCTTTCTGCTTGTTTTTCTCCGAAACCTTGTTCTGCTGGGTCAAAAAATGATGGAGGCAAGCCTTTTTCCCTCCTATGTGACGGTGCGCATTACAGAAATCAGTGATTTTGTAACAAGATTTGAGGGGCTTATCTCCTCAAACTTTATCCTTGCCGGAATTGTAAAAATATCCCTCTGTCTTCTGGCGGCGGCAAAAGGTGTGATGGCACTGTTTCAGCTAGACGGCCACAAAGCCTTTGTTCTGCCTTGCGGTATTCTGGCAATGGCTCTTTGTGCCATCTTGTTTAAAAGTCTTATGG
>JAAYFX010000045.1 GCA_012728025.1 Clostridiales bacterium | reverse complement strand
CCTTCCCATATGTTAAGCACATATATTGTAAACATAGGGAAGGAGGTCATTTTTATGAAACCATGGCTTAAAAGCCTTAAAACAGCGACAGCCCAAGAGGGCTTTGAATTAGCAATTAAGCTTTCTCAAAAAGGTGTGGAATACACCCAGCCCTCTGAGGCTGTCCGAAAGAAACTGCGTCCGAAATACTCAAGAGATGCAGACAGCCTTATAGCCGCCTCTCAGCTTATCGCAACAAACTATCAAACGGTGGCCGCCGCCAACAACTACTGGAAATAGGCTTTTATGATAAAGCCCTACCTTTTGATATGGCAAAACAGCTTTGCCCCATAAAAAAGCTTATTTTCGGTTTTTTATATGCTTTTTTGTTAATTTCTTTGTTAAACACTTGACAAACCTAATAGATAGTGGTATATCGATAATGGAGTATCGATATACCACTATCTATTTATTTCCGATATATGTCCTAAGAATTTTTGGAGGCTGTTTTATGGCGAAAGAGATTTCTGTGCAGACCTTGCAAAGACTTCCACTTTATCTGCAATATTTAAAGACCCTCCCCCCAAAGGGTGAGAAAAGTATTTCAGCTCGGGCTTTGGGAGAAGCTTTGGGTTTTGGAGAAATTCAGGTGCGTAAGGACCTTGCCTGTGTTTCCGATTCCGGCAGGCCAAAAACCGGCTATCCGGCAGTTGAGCTTACCCGTGACATTGAAAACTTTTTGGGTTATGACAATGTAAATGACGCTGTTTTGGTGGGGGCGGGCAGGCTGGGCAAGGCTCTTTTGTCTTATGAGGGCTTTCGTGCCTATGGTCTTAATATAGTTGCCGCCTTCGACAGCTCCCCAGAAAAATGCGGCGGGGACGAAAGCGGCAAAAAGATACTTCCTTTTTCAAAGCTGCAAAACCTTTGCCAGCGCATGAAAATCGAGCTGGGCATCATAACCGTTCCGGCAAGCGAGGCTCAAGCTGTATGTGATGTTCTTGTGGGAAGCGGGGTCAAGGCCATTTGGAATTTTGCTCCCACTCATCTTCATGTTCCCGAAGAGGTCATTTTGAAAAATGAAAACATTGCGGCCTCCCTTGCCGTACTTTCCAAAAGCCTTGCGAAGTCGGAAAGCCAGTTTTTAAATCCTGCCGCAGTTAACGAGAGATAATGATAAAAGGAGAACGAAAATGAAAATAACGGTTTGCATAGGCAGCTCTTGCCACCTTAAAGGCTCAAGGCTTATAGTCGAGCAGCTTCAGGGGCTTATAAAAGAAAATGCTCTGGAGGATAAAATCGAGCTTGTGGGAACCTTTTGTCTCGGCCAGTGTCAGACGGGCGTCAGCATTAAAATAGACGACACCCTTTTTTCCCTTGCCCCCGAGGACACAAAAAGTTTTTTTGAGAAAGAAGCCCTCACAAGGCTTTAGCTCTATACTATATATAATTGTACCAATCAGCCTGAACGGAGGGTTCGGAAATGACTGAATACATTCGCCTTAAAGAGGCAAACTGCAAAAACTGCTACAAGTGCATACGTCACTGCCCTGTAAAGTCCATAAGTTTTTCTGAAAATCAGGCACACATAATTTCTAACGAGTGTATACTTTGCGGTCAGTGCTTTCTTGTCTGTCCTCAAAACGCAAAGGTAATCCGTGATGACAGCAAAAAGGCAAAGGCCCTTATATCTGATGGCGAAAAAGTTGTGGTTAGCTTAGCTCCGTCCTTTGTGGCAAGCTTTCCGAATGTGGGTATTAAGGGTATGGAAAACGCCCTAAAAAAGCTTGGGTTTTTTGCTGTGGAGGAAACTGCCCTCGGTGCGACAATTGTTAAAAACCAGTATGATGCACTGGTGGAAAAGGGTGAAAGCGAGGTAATAATCTCGTCCTGCTGTCCCACTGTGAACCTTATGATACAAAAGCACTTTCCTGATGTTCTTCCCTATCTTGCTCCTGTTATTTCGCCAATGGTTGCCCATTGCCTTGACATTAAACACAGGTATATAGGAGCAAAAACTGTTTTTATCGGCCCCTGCATATCAAAAAAGGTTGAGGGTGACGATTTTTCCGAGGATGTGGACTGTGTTTTGACCTTTGAAGAGCTATCTAGCTGGCTTCGTGCCGAGGGCGTTGAACCTGTGCCCGCAAAAGAGGAGCAGGACTTCGGTCGTGCCCGCATTTTCCCCACAGCCGGCGGCATACTCAAATCCATGTTTTGCAACTCGGAGGATTATTCATATATCTCCGTTGACGGGTTGGAAAACTGCATTTCCGCCCTGCGGGACCTTACCGCTTCAAGCCCTTCAAAATGTTTTATCGAAATGTCTGCCTGTGCCGGAAGCTGTATAGGCGGCCCTGTGGCGGCAGGGACAAGGCGGGCACCCCTTAAGGACTATATTTCTGTGGAAAGATACACAAAAACGGAAGACTTTCCGGTGGATATGCCATCTGAAAAGGAAATATCCAGAGACTTTGGCTCCCTTGTGGAGAGTCAAACATATCCAAACGAGCTGCAATTAGATGAGATACTTCGCAAAATGGGCAAGCGCCTGCCCTCAGACGAACTGAATTGCGGTAGCTGCGGTTATAATTCCTGCCGTGAAAAGGCCATTGCCGTTTTTCAGGGCAAGGCAGACCTTAGTATGTGCACTCCCTTCCTGCGGGACAAGGCGGAAACCTTCTCTAACAACATCCTTAAAAACAGCCCTAATGGCATCATCGCCCTAGGCGACAAGCTGGATGTTCAGCAGATAAATACCTCTGCTTTAAACCTTCTTAACATCAAGCAGGCCTCTGACATAATCGGTGCTAACGTCGCCTGCATACTCGACCCTTTAAGCTTTACAGAAGTTTTAAGGACGGGAAGACCCCTTCGTAATAAAAGAGTATATCTTGCCGAATACAGAAAGTACGTGGAGCAATCAATTGACCTTGACAGCGAATACAGGATGCTTCTTTGCATCCTTCGTGATGTTACCGAAGAGGAAACCGAGCGGCAGAAAAAAGAGGAAATCAGCCTGAAAACCATTGACATTGCCGATAAAGTCATAAAAAAGCAAATGCGTGTTGTTCAGGATATTGCCTCCCTCCTTGGGGAAACCACCGCCGAAACCAAGGTTGCTTTAACAAAACTGAAGGAGTCCCTTGAAGATGAATGATCTTTGTGCGGATATAGGATACAACAGCTTAAATAAATTTGGAGAGGAGCTGTGCGGCGACCATGTTGAGGTAATCGAGCATGGTGACGACTCTATGGTAGTGGTTTTGGCCGACGGCATGGGAAGCGGCGTGAAAGCTTGCATACTTTCCACCCTAACCTCCAAGATTATATCCACAATGATGGCCGCCGGCATGAGCATTGAGGACTGTGTGGAAACCATAGCACAAACTTTGCCTGTCTGCTCGGTTCGTGGTGTGGCCTATTCCACTTTTACCATAATACATATCGTAAACGGCAGAGAGGCAGAGATAATTCAATACGACAACCCGCAAGTCATCATGCTACGGGAAGGCAAAAATCTGCCTTACGAAACCGAAGCTCTGGACCTTGCGGGAAAGCATATTTTAAAGTCCAGAATACGTATACAAGAGGGCGATATTTTTGTGGCATTAAGTGACGGCGCTCCCCATGCAGGCATAGGCGTAACCTTAAACCTTGGCTGGAAACGTGAGAATATAATCGACTTTTTGGAAACCTATTCCCATGTGGGCTTTACGGCAAAAACCTTAACCACCCTGCTTTTAGATGAATGTTACAGCCTTTATGGCGGGAAACCGGGAGACGACACCACAGTCTGCGCCCTTAAAATAAGAAAGCGTGAGCCTTTAAATCTTGTTATAGGCCCTCCCTCAAATCCGGCGGACTGCAACAAAATGATGTCCCTTTTCTTTTCAAAAGAGGGAAAGCACGTGGTCTGTGGCGGGACAACCTCCGGCATAGCGGCAGAGTTTCTCGGAAAACAGCTGCTCCCGTCTCTTGATTACTATGATAAAGACATCCCTCCCACAGCAGAAATAGAGGGGGTTGACCTTACAACAGAAGGTGTCATCACCATAAACAGGGTTTTGGATTATGCCCAAGACTACCTTAATGAAAACGACTCCTACAAACAGTGGAGCAGTAAAAAAGACGGAGCCTCAAGGCTTGCTAGGCTTCTTTTTGAGGAAGCCACAGATATAAACTTTTTTGTGGGCACGGCTATAAACCCCGCCCACCAAAATCCAAATCTCCCCATCAGCTTTAATATTAAAATGAGGCTTGTAGACCAACTTTCCGAGTGTCTTAAAAAGATGGGTAAAAAAATCAAGGTCAGCTATTTTTAAAAAGCTTCCGCCGCCATACGGCCGAGGCTAAAGCCGCCCGAAATTCGGAGGGAAAAGCATGAAAAGATTTGATACCAAAGTACAATACTTAAAGTTTAGGGTTTTAAGCGAGGTAACCCGTTTAGCCTATGAAGATAGACTTTTAGAGGGAATAACAGATATACCGAAAACCATTATCCCCGGTAAGGTTCCCACAATGCGCTGTTGCGTATATAAAGAAAGGGCAATCCTTACAGAAAGAACCAAGCTTGCCATGGGCGGAGACAAGAAAAACCCAAACATCATTGAGGTCATAGACATAGCCTGTGACGAATGCCCTGTGGGCGGCTTTGAGGTTACGGAATCCTGCCGTGGCTGCATAGCCCACCGCTGTGAGGAGGCCTGCCCCAAGGGCGCAATTGTTTTCACTCATGAGCAAAAGGCACATATAGACAAGGATAAATGTATTGAGTGCGGGCGCTGTGCCAAGGTCTGCCCCTACACCGCCATCCACAGAAACAAGCGCCCCTGTGAAAACGCCTGCAAGGTCAAGGCCATAAGTATGTCCGAGGATAAAACAGCGGAAATCATAAGCGGAAAATGTGTCCAGTGCGGTGCCTGCGTTTATCAGTGCCCCTTCGGTGCAATTATGGACAAATCATTTATTTTGGAGTCCATAGACATTTTGAAAAAAAGCTGTGGTAACACAGAATACAAGGTTTATGCCATTGTTGCCCCTTCCATCTCCAGTCAGTTTACCTATGCAAAGCTGGGACAGGTGGTTACCGGCATAAAAAAGCTTGGCTTTTATTCTGTTGTGGAAGCAGCTTTAGGAGCGGATATGGTTGCCGATGCCGAAAGTCGTGAGCTTTATGAAAAGGGCCTTTTAACCAGCTCTTGCTGCCCTGCCTTTGTGAAATACATAGAGCAGGAATTTTCCGACCTTACAGAGCACATCTCCCACAACCTCTCCCCTATGGCCGCTTTGGGAAAATATATCAAGTCACGAGACGAAAAGGCAAAGGTGGTTTTCATTGGCCCCTGCACTGCGAAAAAGGCAGAAATGCGTCGTGATGAAGTAAGGCCATATATAGACAGCGTTTTAACCTTTGAGGAGCTGCAAGCTCTTTTCGATGGTCGGGATATTGACATAACCCAATGTGAGGAAGATGTTTTGGATAATGCCTCATACTTCGGTCGGATTTTTGCAAGAAGCGGCGGTCTTTCCGATGCCGTTCGGCAGGGACTAAAGGAAAACGGCATTGAGGATTTCGAGTATAAGCCTGTGGCCTGCGACGGGCTGGAGGATTGTCGTATGGCGCTTTTGCGGCTGCGGGCAAAAAAACTTAACGGCAACTTTATAGAGGGCATGGCCTGCACAGGAGGCTGTATCTCCGGCGCCGGCTGCCTGACCCATGGTGAAAAAGATAAGGACCAAGTGGATAAATACGGGCAGGAAGCTCTTGAGAAAACCATTAAGGATGCCATAAGCATTCTTATGTAAAACACAGCTTACCTTTTGGGAAGTGGCCTTGGTTTTGTTGTTCTCCCCTGTCAGTTAGGTCATGAAGTTTTAATATGAGAATATGCAAAAAGCGCCCCCGCCTGTATTGACGGGGACGCTTTTTTAATGCTAGTTTTATTTATCTGCCTGAAGTGGTCTGGGATATGCCCTTTATGGCTGATATGGCCCAGTCGTAATCTCTGGCTGTTATAACACTGTCGCAATAGGGGCATTTGGCACTCTGGTTGACTTCCAGAGGCGCACTGCATGAGGGGCAGCGAATGGATACGGTGTCTTGACTTCCCTCGCTTGAAGGCTGGGGCGTAGTCATACCCTTGCTGCGGATAAGTGTCCATTCATAGGTAAGGAACTTCTCTGCAGTTTTAGAGCCGCTTACAAGCTTGCCGCTTCTGTCGTTTAAAGTGTAGTCTACTATACGAGTCTTAACAAGAGCCACTATGCTGTCGTTTACCTCGTCTTGTCTCCAGCCGGTAAAGTTGACACTTAGAACCGCTATGCGCTCCACATAGTTTGTGTTCCCCGCACGAACCAGCTCGTCAAGCTGCCTTGCAAACTGATTATATAAAGAATCTGTCATATGGGGACGCATACTTTCAAACTTTTTATCCTGCCATGCGTTTTGCATTTGGACATAAAGGTTTGAAATCTTTTCTTTCATGGCAGCCTCGGAAAAACCGGAGTCAATTTCCAATAAGGATGCCAGCGGCATAAGGTTTGTTGTAGGCTCGGCCCCTGCACCAACAACAGTTGCCTTGCCCTTTTTCCTGCCCGAAATAAAGACGTAAATAACTATTATCACGACAACTACTATCGTAATTCCAAATCCGTCCCCTCCGCCGCCATCGCTGTAATAGTAGTCGTCATCTCCCCAACTACTGG
>JAAYFX010000334.1 GCA_012728025.1 Clostridiales bacterium | reverse complement strand
TGCGCTGGGGAAACTTTTCAAGAAGATTTTCCCTTGCAACCTTGGCGGAGTTTATGGTGCCGGAAATGCCGCTGGAAAGACTTATATGCAAAATGTCGCTGCCCTTTTCCAAAAGAGCTGTCCACATTTCTTCATAGGACTGAGCATTTACCTGACTGGTTGTGGGCTGTGCTCCCTCCGCTATTTTCTGATAGAAAACATCAAAAGGCATAGATTGACCCAAATCATCAGGGTATTCTATACCATCCATCAAAAAGTGAAAATTTGCGTATGATATACCGTTTTCCTCAAAAAATGCCGGAGACATATCCGCTGTGGAGCAGCAGCTCAATTCAAACTGTTTCATGGTTTTGTCCTTTCGTGTCGGGTTCTTGATAATCATGTAATGTGTTATCGAAAACTATTATATATCATTTTATTGCCAAGGTCAATGAATATTTTGTTTTTTTAGTAATTTTACTCATAAATCATAGGGAGAACAAAGCCCCTCCAAAGCGCAAATTATAACGTTTTGGAGAGGCTTTTTTAATTATCTTCCCACTCGTGGCTAAGCTGCCGGTTGTGCGGCAGTGGGCGTTGGACTGGGGGCAGTTGTTGGTGTCGGAGCCGGCGTTGGTGTCACAGGCAGTGACGGGGTGGGCGGAGTTGGGGTTGGAATATCTGTACCAGTGCCGGGGTCGGACACAGGAGGAGAGGAGCTGTTGCCGGATTCCTCCGGAACTTCCTCCGAGGGGCTAGGGCTGGGTGATTCTTCTTCCTCTATATCTCCGAAAATGTTTGTGGGTTTTATATAGGTTGGTTCCTTAAAGGTCTTATAGGGCAGTCCCTCATGAAGGGAATACATGACCTTTCTCCAAATCTGGGCCGCAGGGTTGCCGGAAACATACATTCTGGCAGGAGTGTCATAACCCGTCCAAACAGCAGCCACATAGTAGGGAGTATAGCCCACAAACCAGCGGTCTTGATAGTCCGTACTGGAGCCGGTCTTGCCCGCATGAGGCATAATGCCCAGATTGGATTCCGAGCCGGTGCCATAGGTGGCAGCGTCGTTTAACATATCGCTTATGGTCCAAGCAGTGTTTGCCTTAAAGGCAACAATGGTGTCCGGAGTGTTGTCAAGAACCATCTTGCCCTCAGAGTCAAGAATATGGGTATAGCTTCTTCCATAGGTGAAAACACCGTCGTTGGGGAAGGCAGAGAATGCCTGAGCCATCTCACGAACAGTTATTCCATTTGTAAGCTGGCCAAGGGCAAGGGGCGCATAGTTTCTGTCCTCCTCCACAAGGCTTACAACTCCAAGCCTGTCATGGAGGTATTGATATGACACCCCAGGGGTAAGCTTGTCAAGTATCTGGGCAGAAACGGTGTTCAAAGAGCTTATAAGCGCCTGCCTAATGGTAACAACCCGTCCGCCATAGCCTCCGCCGGCGTTCTGGGGGAACCAGTTTTTAATGCCGGACAGCTCTACCTTCCCGTCCAGCACCTTGTCGGCAGGGGAAATAAGCCCTTGGTCAATGGCAGGGCCATAAACCGCAATGGGTTTTATAGATGAGCCAGGGGGTCTTTGGGCATCCACAGCCCTGTTAAACACAAGGTTTCCGGTTTTTTCGCCTATGCCGCCGGACATAGCGACAATCTTTCCATTGTATGGGTCCATAATTACTATGGCAGATTGGAGAGATTCCCCGTTAGGAGCTTTGGACTGAGGGAAGTTTGCGGCATTCATGTAGATGTTGTCAACTATCTGCTGAGCCTTCATGTCGATACAGGCATAAATCTGGAGTCCGCCGTTGTAAATAAGATTCATGGCGGTGTTTTCATT
>JAAYFX010000044.1 GCA_012728025.1 Clostridiales bacterium | reverse complement strand
CCTTTCCGAAGACTTTCGGAGGGAATAAGGAAAAGACGGAGAAAAAGCGGCGCCGTTTTTTAAAGGACTTCATTGCTCTGGCTTGAATGTCCATATTCTTTGTAAATAATGGCGCATTATTCTTTTTTGGTAAAATTGCTTTCCGCAAAACCGAAGATATTAAATTGGATGAAATACTAAGGAAAAAGGTTTTAGGGCTTTTCCCTATAAAAAAGAAATAAAACAGGGCTGTGATGGGAAGTCATCTGTCAATTTGCACTTGATTATTGCGTTTTGTGATGATATATTGTTCATAACCATCAATTGCCTTCGGAGCTTTCTTTATTTGATAGGCAAAACTTCCAAGGACGGCGTGTTCTGCGGGCAAGAAGGCATAATCTTGAAAAGGAAGGTGATGATTGTGGGCTCGTTTTATTTGCCAACAAGAATAAGTATGGGAAAAGACTGTATGCCGGACATTTTATCCGGAAAAAGCCGAGTTTTTATAGTAACTGACCGCTTTATGCACGAAACCGGCAGGGTAAGTTATATAACTGATAAGATAAATGAAGGCGCAAGTTACGAGGTTTTTTCTGAAGTTACTCCAGACCCTGATATTACACAAATATCAAAGGGTGTTGAAAAAATGCTGGCCTTTGAGCCGGATTTGCTTGTAGCTTTGGGCGGCGGCTCGCCCATTGATGCGGCAAAAGCCATTATGTATTTTGCTGCCAGAGAAAAGGATTTTTCGGCTCTTAGCTTTGTTGTAATTCCCACCACCAGCGGGACAGGCTCAGAAGTCAGCCGCTTTGCAGTTATAACAGACAGCGAAAAAGGCATAAAATACCCTCTTGTAGATGATAAGCTTTTGCCTGACACCGCAGTTTTAGACCCCAGCTTGGTCGCAAGCCTGCCGCCGGCCGTTACGGCGGATACGGGAATTGATGTTTTGACCCATGCTGTGGAGGCCTTTGTTTCAAACTCCCGTACAGACTTTTCCGACGCTATGGCAGAAAAGTCTATAAAGCTTGTATACCGCTATCTGCTCAAAGCCTATAAGGAACCGGAAAACCTTGATTACAGACAGAGGATGCACAACGCCTCCTGCCTTGCGGGAGCAGCATTTTCCAATGCGGGTCTCGGCATAAACCACAGCTTGGCCCATGCCCTCGGCGGCAAGTTTCACATACCTCACGGCAGAGCCAACGGCATACTTTTGCCCTATGTTATGAGCTTTAACGCCGGCTGTACGGACAAGCTCACCCCTACGGCAAACCGCTATGCAAAGATAAGCCGCCTGCTGGACCTTGAAACCACAAGTGTTAGGCAAAGCGCCCTAAACCTTATCCGCACGGCAAGAAGGTTTATTGAGGCTCTGGGAATGCCCTCTAATATAAAGGATGCCGGCATCAGTCAGGCGGAATTTGAGGCGGCCCTTCCCGAAATGGCGGAAACAGCCTTGAAAGACAGTTGCACCTCCACCAATCCCGAGTATGTAAGGCTTGAGGACCTTATCGGAATTTATCAGGCTGCATGGTCAGGAAAATGGTGGTAAAGGCTCAAAATTTTTCGCTCATCAGGATATAATTGCCTTAAATAAACCTGTTGACGGATTGATACACTTATGATAATATGTAACATATCAATAGAAAAGGCACTAAAGGGGAGCGGCGTTTGTGTTTTCCTTTAGCGAAAATAACAACGTAATAAGATTGAGCACGATGCAGTGCTCATCTATGCCGGATTAGCGACGAAGCTCCCGAGGCCATGGGCCTTGGAGGCTTTTTTCGTTTATTTTAGAAGATTTAAATTTTATTGTTTGGGGGCGGTTTATTTTGGATGAATTTGCCGATAAGAAAAGAATTATACAGGAATTTGTACCCGGAAAACAGGTTACACTTGCTCATGTGATAGCAAATCCTGAAGACAGCCTCTATGCAAAGCTTGGCCTTGTAGATGCTCGTGGTGCTATCGGCATCTTCACCATAACTCCCAGTGAAGCGGCCATGATAGCAGCGGATGTGGCAACAAAGTCGGCAGACGTTAAGGTTGGATTTATAGACAGGTTTAACGGCTCCCTTCTTATAACGGGCGATGTTTCGGGAGTTGAGGAAGCCTTAAAAAGAGTTATGGAGGTTTTATGCGATATGATGGGGTTTTCAGGCACCGTCATAACGAAGACCTAGTATGGATAAAAAAAAGAAGCGGATAATTCTTATCGGACGCTCCACCGCCGGCAAAACAACCCTATGCCAGTATATTTCCAAGGAAGCCCTAAGATACCGGAAAACTCAGACAGTAGAGGTTTTAAACAAAACCATGATAGATACTCCGGGGGAGTATCTTGAAAGAACCGGATACAGGGGCGCACTTCAGGTAAGCTCGGTGGATGCGGATGTTATAGTTCTGGTTCAGGATGCCACAGAGCAAGACAGTATGTTCCCGCCGGCATATGCCAGTTCTTTTGCAAAGCCCTCAATAGGTGTTGTCACAAAAAGCGACATTGCCGATGAAAGCCAGATTGACAGGGCTGTGCTTCACCTTAAAAATGCGGGGGCATCCAAAATTTTTATTACAAGCAGTGTAGACGGCAGCGGCTTTGAGGACTTGCTCGAATATCTAAACTATGACTAAGCTGCTTTAGGTAAAAAGAAGGTAGGGCATAATGGAAGGAAACGGCATTCGTGTAGTAATAGCGGACGATGAACCCATAACCCGTATGGATATAAAGGAAATGCTTGAAAGCGTTGGCTACGAAGTAATATCCGAAGCGGCAGATGGCTTTGACGCTGTGGAAGCCTGCAAAAAGTACCATCCCGAGCTTGTAATTATGGATATAAAGATGCCTCTGCTTGACGGTATTGCCGCCGCGCGCATCATAAATGAGGAAATGCTTGCAGACACTGTAATCGTTCTTACGGCTTATAGCGAGAAAAACTTTGTTGAGCAGGCAAAGGCGGTGGGGGCAGACGGCTACCTTGTAAAGCCCATTGAGGAAAGGGCGCTGATTCCAAGTATTGAGCTTGCAATGGCAAGAAGCGCCGAGATGAAGCGCCTTCGCATAGACATGAAAAAGGTGACAGAAAGATTGGAAAACCGTGTACTAATTGAAAAGGCAAAGGGTCGGATAATGGCTGAAAACAACATGACCGAACAGGAAGCCTATGATTATATAAGAAAGCTGTCTCTGGAAAAAGCACTTTCCATGAGAAGGGTAGCGGAGATTATTATGGTTCGCTCCGAAGAGAAGCAAATATGAGCGATACTATATACGAGCTTTGCAAAAAATACACAGACCTTACCGAACAGGAGATTGTTTCAATACAGGGCATGAGCGCCGTTCTTCAACCCATAGCAAATCTTGAGGATGCGGATATTTTTGTAGACTGCCCTTGCAGGGACTCTAATAATGCCATAGTTGTTGCCGAGGCAAAGCCCGACGGGGTACCCTCGTCTTACAAGAAAACAGTGGTAGGGCTCTTGGCAAAACCTGACTATGAGCCTGCCGTTGCCCGCTCTTTAAGTCTTGGAGTGGCCACAAAGCAGATGAAGGCAATAACTCAGGAAAACACTCATGTTATCCAGTCGGTGGAGCCTATAAAAAACGGCAACCGTGTCATAGGTGTTCTCATCCGTGAAAAAAGGGTGGACGAAAAGCGCCCCACCTCGGAAAGGCTGCACTTTTCGGAGGAGGGCTATGAGCGAATCGCAAACGTTTTAAGCCATATGAGCGCAGATAGCCGCTGGCTTACAGAGTGCATTGACGAGGCCCTCATATTAGTAGACAAAAACGGTATTGTCACTTACAGAAACACCCTTGCGAGAAACCTTTACAAAAAGCTTGGATATATGCACGACCCTCTGGGGGCAAACTTTGAATACTTCAGGCTTATTCCCCCACCGGCAGACGAGGAGGAATACGGCAACTTTTCATCTGTTGAAACCATGGTGGGCAAATATTATCTGGATGTAAAGCGTGTTGCCATGTCCTCGCCGG